>JAOTWT010000067.1 GCA_029862725.1 Acidobacteriota bacterium
CTTGTATTCAACAACTCGGTCAAATCACAAGCGATTCGCGTGCGGCATTCTGATCTCGGGCTGAGCGGAACGGATTACAACTATAGCGACATGGGCGTAGGACTTCCGGAAGGGGCTTTTGCGGTTGCTTCGAACAAAAGACCAGGTCCGGATGGAATGGTGGAATTACAGAGCGCGCCGCGATCTGCCACGGCGTATAGTGTTACAAAGTCGCCTCGTCAGCCCGGACCCGATAAGGTCCAGCGCAAGGTGGGCGGCTAATACGAGTGCCCTGTTTGCTGAAAAATATATGACATTTCCAAGAGCCAGCGGAATACTACTCCATCCGACTTCCTTACCGAACGATTTCGGCATCGGCGATCTGGGCGATTCGGCGTATCGTTTTGTCGATTTTTTGGCGCACGCGAAACAGACATACTGGCAGATACTGCCCCTCGGTCCGACCGGATACGGCGATTCGCCTTACCAGTGTTTTTCGGCGTTCGCCGGGAATACCAATCTTATCTCACCCGAAATACTCGTCGACGAAGAACTACTCACCCAGGAAGAAATCGACGATCGGCCTGAATTTCCCGAGGGAAAAGTGGATTTCGGAACAGTCATCGACTGGAAAAACGGTTTGCTTGAAAAGGCCTACCAGCGATTTCGACTGACGACCAGCGTTAACTTGCGCGGATCGTTCGAGACGTTCTCACAGCAGGTCGCTTCCTGGCTCGATGAATACGCGCTTTTCCGTGCGATCAAAGCGACACAGGGACAAAAGCTCTGGCTCGAATGGGATGATCCGCTCAAACTGCGCCACGAAGAAGCGCTGCTTGCGGCAAGAGAAGAACTGGTCGAAGAAATTCGGGCGCAAAAGTTTTACCAGTTCTTGTTTTTTAAGCAGTGGACGCGGCTCAAAAACTATACCAATGGCAAGGGCATCAAGGTTTTGGGCGATATCCCGATCTTTGTTTCACTCGATTCCGCCGATGTCTGGTGCAATCCTGGAGAATTCAAGCTGGAAGAAGACGGTACGCCAAAAGTGGTTGCCGGCGTCCCGCCCGATTATTTCTCCAAAACAGGTCAGCTCTGGGGAAATCCGATTTATGACTGGGACAAAATGAAATCCGACGGTTTCAAATGGTGGATCGAACGATTTAAATTTACCTTGAAGACAGTGGACATAGTCCGTGTCGACCACTTTCGGGGCTTTGCGGCGAGTTGGGAGGTCCCGGGCGGCGACGAAACAGCGGAAAACGGGCGTTGGGTAAATGTTCCCGGAATGAAATTGTTTCAAACGTTAAATTCGGAGCTCGGGAATCTGCCCGTGATCGCCGAGGACCTCGGACTAATCACACCTGATGTCGAAGAGCTTCGTGACGAATTCGGTTTTCCAGGGATGCGGATTCTCCAATTCGCATTTGGCGGCGACACGAAGAATATCGATCTTCCGCATAATTATATAAAAAATTGCGCGGCCTATACGGGCACCCACGACAACGATACAACTGTCGCTTGGTTCAATTCACAGGTTGGTGATGATTCAACTCGTGACAAGGCTCAAATCAAGCGCGAGCATGATTTCTGTCTCAATTATTTGAATTCGGACGGTAAAGAAATCGAATGGGATTTTATAAGAGCCGTGTGGGCATCGGTTGCAAATACGGCAGTTGCACCGATGCAGGATCTTCTTGGTCTTGGTACCGAGGCGCGTATGAATTTGCCTGCGTCTGAATCGGGAAACTGGCAATGGCGTGCGAATGACGGGGATTTTTCGGATGAATTGTGCAAGCGTTTGCGGGAATTGACCGAACTGTATGGAAGGGCGAAAGAGGATGAGTGATTTATTCAATTGATAATTATTGAAGGTGACACGATTATCGGTCGTCTGGTTGTTCGAAATGATTGGATTCGTTTTGTCGCCAAAGATGAAGAAAAATAAATGTGGCGAGCCAACGTTTTTCCGGCACAACACGTGGGGTTGGAATCGCTTCGCTCTTTGCGCCCTACACTATGTTTTAAGTCGCCGTTGGCGACAAGAAGAATATGATTGTTGAAAGATTGAATAGACCATTGTTAATCATTTTTTTGGCGCAGAGCTTACTGGTTGCCGTCGTTGCGCAGGCACCAATTGTCGAAAAGATCGATCCGCCGAGTTGGTGGGCCGGAATGACTATCAATCCGGTGCGGGTGCTCGTAAAAGGCGGGAATCTTGCTGGTGCCAAGGTCTCTGCAGATGAGAAGGGGCTGAAGATCTCTAATGTAAGCATTAGCGCCAATGGACACTATCTTTTTGCTGATGTCCACGTAAGGAAGAACAAGAAGCCAGGGAAATTCAGCCTCAGATTTGATACGACCCTTGGCTCGACGATCGCGCCGTTCGAAATCAAAAACCGAATTCCGCGCGAAGGCCGGTTTCGGGGTTTTACGCCCGACGATGTTATCTATTTTGTAATCCCGGACCGTTTTGCCGACGGGGATACTTCAAACAACGACCCGGCTAAATCAAAGGGCCTTTACGACCGCAAGTTCGGCCGCCACTATCACGGCGGTGATCTCGAAGGCCTGATCGGGAAACTCGATTATCTAAAATCGCTCGGCGTGACCGCGATCTGGACGACGCCTTTTTACGACAACAACGACAAACCAGACTACAAGGAGATGTACGAGGGTCTTCCGTTTACGACCGGTTATCACGGTTACGGAGCGGTCGACATGTATGGAGTCGATGAGCACCTCGGCGACGAGTCGAAGCTCCGCGAGTTTGTGGAAAAGGCCCAGGCAAAAGGCTTCAAGGTGATCCAGGACCAGGTCGTAAACCATACCGGGCCTTATCACGTATGGGCGGCCGATCCGCCCACGCCGACGTGGTGGAACGGGACGCTCGAAAAACACCCCAACAACAACTGGCAAAAATGGACCGCGATGAACCCGCGCGCCTCCCGGCAAACGCAGGCTCGCAATATCGATGGCTGGTTTATCGACATCCTGCCCGATTTTAACCAAAATGATCCCGAGGTCGAAAAATACTTGATCCAGCACACGGTCTGGTGGGTCGAGAATTATGGTTTTGACGCGATCCGGATGGATACGCTTCCGCATGTGCCAAGGCCGTTCTGGGAAAAATGGATGACGGCGCTCAAAGCGGAGTTCCCGAATGTGAATGTGCTCGGGGAATTGTATGACGGGAATCCGGCGCTTCTTGCCTATTACCAGGGCGGCCGCCGCGGACACGACGGTGTCGATACGAAACTCGACACGCTTTATGATTTTGGGCTTTTTTACGCGATCAGGAACGCGTTTGCCAAGGGTCAGGAGATCAGGCAGGTCCACCAGATCTTCGCGCACGACTGGCTGTACCCGAACCCGTCTGTTCTGACGACCTTTCTTGGTGTCCATGACATGGAACGGTTTATGAACGAGCCCGGGGCGACGACCGCAGGCCTGAAACTCGCCCAGACCCTAATCATGACTTCCCGCGGTACGCCGCTTTTGTATTACGGAGATGAAATTGCGATGCCCGGCGGCGGCGACCCCGATAACCGGCGCGATTTCCCGGGTGGTTTTGCGGGTGACGAACGGAACGCCTTTGCCGCGTCGGGCAGAAGCGAAATAGAAAACGACGTGTGGAATAATCTCGCGAAGCTTGGCCGGTTGCGACGGGAACTTGCGCCATTGCGAATCGGAAAGTCCCTGGATTTGTACGATGAGCCGCAGCAATATGCCTACGCGAGATATATCGATGATCAGGCCGTGATTGTTGTGTTCAATAATGACACGAAACCGGCGGAGATCGAGTTTGACGTTTCGGAACTGAAGCAGATTCCGGCCAGCGCGCTGTTGTCGGACCGTCTGGGTGGAATAGGCGATTTAAAGGTGAATGGGGGCGAAGTGATCGTTGAAATTCCTGCGAGGACAGCGGGAATTTTCGCGGTGAAATAATCGATTACGATCGTTTGGAGCCCTGCTCAAAACGCCGCATGTTGTGGATGTCGTCTAATATTTGTCCGACCCCTGCGGATGTTTTTCTACGATATCGGGCTTCGCCCGATCGGCCGCGCAAGCGCGGCCCCAGACGGGGCACCGAAAATCAACGTTTAGAGCAATGCTCAGCATTGCCGCGTCGTGCAAAGCACGGCGATTGATACGGATGTTTTTCTACAATATCGGGCTTCGCCCGATCGGCCGCGCAAGCGCGGCCCCAGACGGGGCACCGAAAATCAACGTTTAGAGCAATGCTCAGCATTGCCGCGTCGTGCAAAGCACGGCGATTGATACGGATGTTTTTCTACGATATCGGGCTTTGCCCGATCGGCCGCGCAAGCGCGGCTCCAAACAGTCAAGCTGAAAATAGAGCATTCTGAATCGAGAATCAAAGATTATGCAAAACAAACCAAAACTAAAATTCTGGCAGATTTGGAACATGAGTTTTGGATTCCTTGGAATCCAGTTCGGCTGGGGACTCCAACTCGCGAACATGTCGCCGATCTACAAGTACCTGGGCGCCGATGAAGCCTCTTTGCCGTATTTATGGCTCGCCGGACCAATGACCGGACTTCTCGTACAGCCGATTGTGGGCGCAATGTCGGACCGCACCTGGACGCGGCTCGGCAGACGGCGGCCTTTTTTTCTTGCCGGAGCCATTGTCGCAAGTATTTCTTTGATCCTGATGCCGAACTCTTCGGCCCTCTGGATGGCGGCCGGGTTGCTTTGGGTACTGGACGCCTCGATCAACATCACGATGGAACCTTTCCGCGCATTTGTTGCCGACAATCTTCCGGAAGAACAAAGGACGCTTGGCTTCGTGATGCAGTCGTTTTTTATCGGCATCGGACAGACTCTCGCCAACGCGCTGCCGTTCGTGTTGACGGCGGTCGGCGTTGTCGGCGTAATGGCGAGCGGGATTCCTTATTCGACGCTGATCGCATTTTCCGTCGGCGGCGTGATTTTTCTCATCGCCGTTTTGTGGACGGTATTCACTTCGCATGAATATCCACCCGAAGACATGGAAGCCTTCAACAAAAAGAAAGCTGAGGGCAATGTCATCTCGAGTGTGACGAAAGAGATCTTCGAGGCCGTCAAGGATATGCCCAAGACGATGAAACAGCTTGCCGTGGTCCAGTTTTTTACATGGTTTGCGTTGCCCTGCATGTGGCAGTATTACGCGCTGACCGTTGGGAAAGTCGCATTTGGCGCCGTGGATGAGATCAAGACCCCCGCCGAATTTCAACAGGGAAATGAATGGGCCGGACTCATGTTCGCGACCTACAACGTCGTCTGCTTTCTCGTCGCCTTCGGAATTCCCTGGCTGGCCGCAAACCTAAGCCGCAAGCTGGTTCACGCGATTTGCCTCTCGGTGGGCGGACTGGGGCTGATTTCGACGCTTTTTGCGACAAATCCGTACTTCCTTATCATCGGAATGGCGGGAGTCGGAATCGCATGGGCCTCGATCCTTGCGATGCCCTACGTGATGCTGGCGGGTGCGATCAAGCCGGAAAGAATGGGGGTCTACATGGGTGTCTTCAACATGTTTATCGTGATACCCCAGGTCGTGCAGATATTCCTCGTCCCGGAATTGTTTAACCGCATACTTGGCGGCAATTCGCTCAACGTCGTCGTCCTTGGAGGCGTTTCGATGATTATTGCTGCCCTTGCTGTCCTTATTGTTGATGACGTTGGAGCGAAGAAACTCGAGGGAACGGAGGCGACAGCCTAGTTGGAGAATCTTGCAAAAAGGTGACGAAATGATTCAAAGAACGTTCGAAACAGTTGTTCTGGTTGTACTTCTGGGTTGTTTGGCTCTTGCGCAACAGCCTCCTCAAAAAGACTATTCAAAAGAAACCGCCCGCGCTTCGCAGACCTGGATTCGCGATGCGGTCGTCTATCAGATATTTCCTCGCCAGTATTCTGCCAAGGGCGATTTTAACTCGATCACCAACGATCTCGACCGGATCAACGATCTCGGTGTCGATGTGATCTGGCTGATGCCGGTTCATCCGATCGGTGAATTAAAGAAAAAGGGAAGTATCGGTTCGCCCTACGCGGTGCGGGACTATTACGCGGTCAATCCCGATTACGGGACCGGCGCGGACCTCAAACGTCTAATATCGGAGGCTCACAAGCGGCGGATCAAGGTGATCATCGATATCGTCGCAAACCACACAGCCTGGGATTCGGTGATGATGAAGAATCCCGATTTCTACACAAAAGACGCAGATGGCAAAATGCAGCCGCCGGTGCCCGATTGGGCCGATGTCGCAGACCTCAACTTCGACAACCCCGAGCTGCGCAAGTACATGATCGAGATGCTTAAGTTCTGGGTCCGTGAATTCGATCTCGATGGGTTCCGTTGCGATGTTGCGGGTTTTATCCCTACCGATTTTTGGGAGACGGCGCGTGCGGAGGTGGACAAGATCAAAAAGGACACATTCTGGCTGGCCGAATGGCACGAGCCGGATCTGCTTGTAAACGCATTCGATTCCGATTATTCCTGGTCTATGCATTCGGCACTGGACGATGTCCTTCACGGCAAGCGGCCAGCGTCTCATATTCAGGAAACGTGGCAGGCCGAGCGCGACCGCTTTCCAAAAGCCGCGATTCACATGCGTTTTACGGATAACCACGATGAACGGCGTGCAATCGTCCGTTTCGGCGAAAAGGGTGCGATCGCCGGACAGTCGCTCGTTTACCTGATTGACGGTATCCCATTGGTGTACAACGGCATGGAGGTTGGAGACACATCCGAATCGGGCGCACCGGCATTGTTCGAGAAGATTCCGATCAACTGGGGATTTGGATCGCGCCGGCCGGAGTTCGGGAAATTCCATCGTCTGATGATCCAAATGCGGAAGCGCTATGTGTCCCTGAGACGGGGTTCGGTAGAATGGATCGCCAATTCCGAACCGGAGCGTGTTTTGTCGTTTTCGAGGAGGCACGAGACCGAAGAATTGGTTGCGGTTATCAACATGTCGTCGAGTCCATTTCGCGGTAGCATCGAAATATCGGGACGGTTTGAAGACGTCACTCCCTCTTACACGAATGGCAATTCTGGCCGCAACGCGGCGCTTCCATTCGTAAAACTGAATGCCTGGGAGTTCCGCGTATTTCGCAGAACCGCACTTTGAGAGTAGGATGCGTGCTTTGCTTCTTTGACCACGGCTAAATAGCGTGGGACGAGCAAAAACTGCGCAAAGATAAATGGGATCATATTTACTCGAACTCAATCAGCATTCACCGGTTCTTGCGATTCTCGCGACGCTGGTGTGCGTTCTCATAATCGGGACCTCCGCACAGATCCTGGCAGAAAGGCTTCGTCTGCCTTCAACCGGTCCGCTTTTGATCGCCGGTTTGTTTTTTGGTCCTGATCTGATCGGGCTCGTTCAACCGGAAATCCTGCGGGAGCGCGACATTCTGAATCTGATCGTCCGGATCGCGGTCGCGATAATCGTCTTCGAAGGCGGACTACTATTAAATATCTACGATCTTCGGCACGCCTCTCGCGCAGTGACGGGTCTTGTCACGGTCGGTCTCCTGATTACCACCGGCCTCGCCGGTATGCTCGCACATTTCCTAATCGGTTTGTCATGGGAGATCTCGCTTCTTTTTGGCGCCACGGTCTCGGTTACGGGTCCGACTGTGATAACCCCGATACTTCGGAAGGTCAAGGTCAACCGGCGTGTTAAATCGACCCTCGAAAGCGAATCCATAATTGCCGATCCACTGGGCGTAATTCTTGCGGCTATTATCTTTACGGCGATAATCGACTCAGGTGACTGGACTCACATCATTGCACACGGCATGACGACGGTGGCGGCGGGTGCGGCGTCGGGAATCATGACAGGCCTCGTAATCTGGCTGCTTTCAAACCGTTTTCATCTTCTGCCGTCAAAGTTTACAAGGCTTGGGATACTTGGGAGTGCACTTGTCGCGTACACAGTCGCCGAGTTAATTGCACACGAATCGGGCGTGCTGGCTGCGGCGATCGCCGGGATCGCGGTCGGGTCGCTTGATATTCCGCACAAGGAAGAGGTTGAAGAGTTTAAGGGAGATCTCGCCTCCATCTCAATCTCCGCGGTCTTTATTCTGTTAGCTGCGAGTCTTCGCCTTAACGACCTGATATCGCTCGGCTGGCAGGGCCCCATGATCGTTTTGTTGATCATGTTGCTTGTCAGGCCGGTGCGGGTCTTTGTTTCGACCATCGGCTCGGAACTAAAGCGCAATGAGAAGATATTTATCTCGCTTCTGGGGCCGCGCGGTATTGTAGCGGCGTCGGTCGCAACGTTTTTTGCACTGGAACTCGCAGATAAGGGTTACAAGGAAGGCGCCAATGTGCTCGTGACCCTCGTTTTTGCCGTAATATTAGGGACGGTCTTGATCGAGGGCTCGTGGGCGAATTGGATGTCGAGGTTTTTTAAGGTTATGCCACGGTTAACAATTATTATCGGCGCCGACGAAACGGCGCGTCTACTCGCCGGGAAATTGATCGAAGCCGGGGAATCGGTCTCAATCGTCGATACCGATCCTGACAATTGTGCGGAGGCGAGGCAATTAAAAGAAGCGAATGTCTACTGCGAAGACGCGACCGAAGTCGATGTCCTCCGTAAAGCGGGCGTCGGGACCTCAAAAGCGGTGATCGTCGCAACATCGAGCGACAAGGTCAATATCCTGATCAGCCAGGTCATACGTTCGAATTTCGGCGATAAACGGATCGTCGCCCGTGCGAATACCACTTCAAACGTTTCTGCGTTCCGGGAGGCCGGAATCGAAACGATGTCGCCGGTGCAGGCTTCGGCCGCGATCCTGGAAAACATGGTACTGCGGCCAAGCCTGTTCCAACTGCTTGCCGCGACGAAACCGGAAGAGGAAAAGATCGACGAGGTCGAGGTTCGTTCGCGGCGCAGTATCGACAAGAGCCTTGCCGAGCTTCATCTTGATAATTGCCTCGTGGTTGCGCTACGCCGCCATGGCGACATGATCCAGCCGAGCGGTACGACGGTTCTTCGATACGGGGACATCCTTACGATACTTGGGGATGAGCGTTCGCTGGAAAAAGCCAAGAAGGTCTTTGAGATTATTGATTAGGGACTCGGGACCAGGGACTGGGAATGAGGGACCGGGGAAAAGGGACAAGGGAGAGGTCGTCGACCTTCTATTAAATTGCCTCCAGCTTTAGCTGGAGGAAGACCGGCGTCAAAACTTCAAGGAAGCTTATTCCTCTTTTTTTGAACACTAACCCTTGTGCAAGGGCAATTGAACTGTTTTAAGTATATTTTTCGTGCACTCAATCAAACTTCAACCGAAGCCATGGCATTGCGATTTCGGTCTTTCTGCACCCGCGATCGACAGATCCGAGTCCGCAATCGCTTTTAATAGCAAAGTTTAACTCAACAACCGTGCATTTTTTACCTTTTTAAAATATACTTTGTTCGGCTTCCGAACTTAGAATAATGAAATTTAAGATAGCTTCAAAGACACTGATTCTGCTTTGTCTTTCGGGTCTTTTTGTATCGGCAGTGTCGACGCAAGTGGCGCCTGGGGGACCGGGGGCCGACGCGCAATGGGCAAGCGCCGGCAAACAGGGCGTTGGGACATCGGCGAGTCTGGAGTCGAAGATATGGTTTACTCTCCAGGGCGGCGCTCTGACCGATGTCTATTACCCGAACGTCGCGGTCAACAACGTCCACATGCTCCAGTTTGTCGTGGTCGATCCCAAAACCAAGAAGGTCGAGACGGAGCGCGATGACGCCGACCACGAAATAAAGGTCCTGAGGCCCGATTCACTTACATTTCAGCAAATCAATACCGCCAAAAGCAGGAAATGGAAGATCAAAAAAACATATGTGACAAATCCGTCTGGAGCATCCATCTGGTTTCGCGTTTCTTTTGAGACTAAGGATAAAGATTTGGCGCTATATCTTTATTACGACCCATCATTGGCGAATAGCGGAATGGGCGATACGGCGACAGTCGAGACAGCATGGATCGCCGAAAAGGTAACGACAATCGATTCGAGTGGGAGACGGAAGAAGGTCACGAAAGGCGGCGCAGACACTGGCGAACGCGTAATCGCCTCGTTCGAAAAAAACATTTGGTCACTGATCTCTGTGTTCGGATCGAGTACAAGTCAGCATTCGGCGGGTTTTGTGGGCGAGAATGATGGGCTTTTTCAGCTGCGAACAGGAGGGAGGTTGTTTCAACGCTACGAATTGGCAAGGAATGGGAATATAGCGCAAATCGCTAGGATCGACAGCCCCGGAAAATTCGATGTCGCACTCTCGTTTGGCAAAAACCTTACGGAGGTGTTTCAGGAATTTGAATCGGAAAAAGGCATCAGTTTTGAGAAAGCCCACGCGGCATACGAAAAAGGCTGGGCAGATTATGTCTCAACCCTCCCTAGGGTCGATTCGAAATA
>JAOTWT010000408.1 GCA_029862725.1 Acidobacteriota bacterium
GTTCAACATGGCCGCGATGCAGCTAAAGGCGCATGAAGACAAGACTTATCGCGGTGCAAACATCGCCTCTTTAACGGTGCCCTGGGGC
The DNA here is from genome assembly GCA_029862725.1 of Acidobacteriota bacterium. GTDB lineage: Bacteria > Acidobacteriota > Blastocatellia > Pyrinomonadales > Pyrinomonadaceae > Aridibacter. Next base: position 89 of record JAOTWT010000408.1, read on the forward strand.
GGAGGCGACAACGCAAACGAAGACAATGTCGGCGGTTATCATCTTGTTTGGTCGCGCGATCTGTACCAGGTTTTTACCGCCTATCTGGCCCTCGGCGACCGGGCGGCTGCGGAACGTGCGCTTGATTTTCTTCTCAAGGTCCAGCAAAAACCGGACGGCAGTTTCCCGCAGAATTCATGGCTCGATGGAAAACCCTTTTGGGGCTCGCTCCAGATGGATGAGGTCGCTTATCCGCTGATTATGGCGTATCAGCTCGGTAAGGAAGACAGGGAAACATACGAGAAACATCTCAAGAAGGCAGCCGATTTTATAGTTTCAAAGGGTCCTTCGACGCCGCAGGAACGCTGGGAAGAGGAAGCCGGTTACTCGCCTTCGACGATTGCCGCCGAGATAGCGGGACTTGTCTGTGTGGCAGAGATCGCGAAAAAGAACGGTGACCATGAGTCTGCCCAGAGATATTTGCGAACCGCCGATGCCTGGGAATCGAATATCGAGAAATGGACCGTAACCACGAACGGAAAATACGGGGACGGGAATTATTACATCCGAATTGCGCAAAACGGGAAGCCGGATGCGGGCGAGACTATCGAGCTAAATAACGGGGCGGGTGAGTTTAAGGAAAACGAGATCGTCGATGCAGGCTTTCTCGAGCTTGTGCGTCTCGGGATTCGTTCGCCGAATGACCCGTTGATCAGAAAATCGCTCAAGGTGATAGACGAGGTCATCAGGGTAGACACACCTAACGGCGAGGGTTTTTACCGGTATAACAACGACGGTTATGGTGAAATGGATGATGGACGCCGCTGGAACTGGGATGGCAAATACACGGGAAAAGGGCGTTTATGGGTGCTCTTGAGCGGCGAACGTGGACAGTATGAATTGGCGCTGGCAGAGGCTTTAGCCAAATCCGCAGCACCTGAGGGACTTGTCAGCCGTTGGAATACCGCTTCGCGCGCGAGACTCGATCATATGCTCGGGTTTGCCAATGAAGGCCTGATGATCCCGGAGCAGGTCTGGGACAAGAAGGAAGTACCCGTAGCCGATTCGCAGTTCTCACCGAATCTGGAATTCGGAGAGGGCACGGGGTCGGCAACGCCTTTGGCGTGGTCAATGGCGCAGTTTATAAGGCTTGCCACGAATCTAAAGGCCGGAAAAAATCTCGACACGCCCGATGTTGTGTATCGACGTTATGCAGCGGCGCGCAGTCAAGAGCAAAAGGCGGAGCAAAACACGTCATCACCAAGAGATGATTGTGAACGCGGCAGAATGTATGTTCCACCGGGAGGTGGAACCCTTTCCGGACCTCACAAAACCGATCCAAGTCCACGTGTGCTTTTCAAAGGCGAGGATGAATCTATCGTCTTGTTCACGCATTTTGGGCCTGCGAAATCAGTTGAGATCTCGGGCGATTTTACAGGATGGAAAACCTGTAACATTAAATTTCGGGATTTTCAGGATTCGAGGGTATTAGTACTAAGATTCCCGAACACCGCAAGGATCGAGTACAAACTGATCGTCGACGGTGAATGGATAACGGACCCCTTGAACCCGAAAAAGATCGACAACGGTGTCGGCGGCGAGAATTCAGTGGTTGAAATGCCCGGTTATAAACCGACGGAGTGGGCACGCGATTTTGATTCGACACTTTCGGCGGGGATATCGGAGGTTACCGTCAAAAGCGCGAAATTCGGTGAGCGCAAAGTAAAGGTTTATATACCGACTGAATATTTCAAAAGGGGAATCGCACCCAAATTGCCCGTTTTGTATTTACAGGACGGCACCGAGTATATCGAACGTGCGAAAGCGATCAACATTCTCGAAAATCTAACCTCGGCGGGTAAAGTGAAGCCCTTTATGATCGTTTTTATTGACCCGGCCGACCGTATGAAGGAATACTGGGCAAATGACGATTGGGCTGATTTTATGGCTCTTGAGTTGGTTCCCGCGATCGAAAACAAGTATTTCAACACGATAGCGACCGGGCGTGAGTATAGGGCGTTGTTGGGCGCCTCACTCGGCGGAATTACGAGCATTTGGACTGCGCTCAAACATCCTTCGGTATTTGGCCGGGTCGGTGCACAGAGTGCGAGTTTCTGGGTCGACGACGAACGGGTCGTCAAGGCACTTGAAAAACTGGACGCTGACGAGCGGCCCTTCGCCTTGTATCTGGACGACGGTTTGTTTGAAGGCACAGCGGATTCCCGGGAAGTAGTTGATCTGCTGAAGAAGAAAGGTTATCCCGTCAACTATACAGAGGGCGCGACCGGCCATAATTGGACCAGTTGGCGTGACCGCCTGGCCGACGCCTATATAAAGCTTTGGGATTAACCTAAACTATTGTTATACTTGGAGTTTCGCGGCAGGGCAGGCCCCTGTAAAATCATAGTATGAAAGATATCGTCCTCGCCGCCGATCTTGGCGGAACCAACCTCAGAATGGCTGCAGTCAGTAAGAATGGCGATATCCACACCCATGTAAAACGAAAGACTCCGGCCTCAAAAACCAGCAAAGACATAGTCTCGATCGTAACCAGTGCGGCAAAAGAGTGCGTTGCCGGTTTGAACTCGGTACCCGAAGCGATTGCGATAGCGGTACCCGGTACTATCAGTTCGCGCACCGGCGCGATAACCCGCGCTCCAAATATTCCAGGCCTTGACCGCTTTGACCTGGTCGCTGCATTGAATGAAGAGTGCCGCTATCCGGTAATCATTGAGAATGACGCAAACGCGGCCGCGATCGGAGAAAACTGGCTCGGTTCGTCAAAAGATTCGGATACCTCGATTATGGTCACGCTTGGCACGGGAGTCGGCGGAGGAATCATCATCGACGGCAAGATCCTGCGCGGTTTGGATGGAACGGCGGGTGAGATCGGTCATGTTTCAGTCGAGCCGAACGGGCTTCCATGCGGCTGCGGCAGCTTTGGTTGTCTTGAGCAATACGCTTCAGCCACCGCGGTCATCAATATGGCTCTGAAAGCGGTAGAATCAGACCCCGAGATCAATCCTCCACCGGGGCGCATCCATGATGCCGAGACGGTTTTTCGAATTGCCGAATCCGGCGAGGGATGGGCACGGGACATTTTTGAAAGACAGGGCTTTTATTTGGGCATTGTCGTCGCCGGCCTTATAAATTGTCTGAATCCGGAGGTCATCGTTATCGGCGGCGGCGCCGCTGCCGCATGGGACGCATTTATGCCGGCGCTGAAGGAGCAGGTTGTCAAACGAACCTATGCCGACGCTTGTGCTCGTGCTAGAATCGTGCCTGCTGCGCTAGGCGACAACGCCGGAATTCTCGGCGTGGCGAGATTGGGATTCGAAAAAGTAAGGTCGGGATTGGACGTTGTCGTATGAGAATAATTCTACGGGACGGTTGCGTATGAATGTTTATCAAAAAGTTTTGGTGAGAGTTTTTGAGGAAACCGGCGGACTGG
>JAOTWT010000032.1 GCA_029862725.1 Acidobacteriota bacterium
GCCGGGTTCGCGATAAAGGCTTACGAGGTTACTTTTTTTCAGAATGCGGGTGCTGCGGCAGACCTTTCGATACCGGTCCTCGAACGGACCCTTTTTCACTCCACAAACGCTTATTTTATTCCGAATGTCACGGCGACCGCTTTTTCATGCCGTACGAATCTACCGCCGAACACGGCGTTTCGAGGCTTTGGAGGTCCGCAGGGGATATTTGTCGTCGAATCAGCGATCGCGAAAGCAGCCGAAGAGCTCGGGATCGAGAAGTCGGCTATCCAGAAACGCAACCTGATAGACACCGGAGATGAATTTCCATACGGGCAGGTCGCAGAAAGCGAGGCGAAGACCTCCTGGAATCAGGCTGATAATGAATTTGGATTCGAGCAGCTTCGCGCCGATGCGCGTTCGTTTAACCAGTCGAGCAAATTTCTAAAGAAAGGCGTTGCGGTGCAGCCCGTCTGTTTTGGAATTTCCTTTACAAAAACGCCGATGAACCATGCGAGATCGCTCGTCCACGTCTATACGGACGGCAGCGTAGCCGTTTCGACCGGCGCGGTGGAGATGGGCCAGGGAGTGAATACAAAGATCGCCCAGGTTGCAGGGCGGGTCTTCTCGATTCCGGTTGAAAAGATAAAGGTCCAGACGACGAATACGTTTCGTATCGCGAACACTTCTCCGACCGCAGCTTCGGCGGCGGCTGACCTTAACGGGAACGCCACCCGCCTGGCATGTGACGCGATCCTCTCGCGGCTCAAAGAGGTTGCCGCTGAATTGGTCGAGTGCAAGAGCAGCGATGATATTTCCGTCGAGGACGGCCTCGTTCTCAGATCCGGTGAAGATACCGGACTGGATTGGCCGACGCTTGTGAACGAGGCCCACCTGCGTCGGGTAAATCTAAGCGAACATTCGCATTATGCGACGCCGGGCATCTATTTTGACTGGTCGAGCGCGAAGGGCCATCCATTCGCATATCACGTTTACGGAACGGCGGTGGTCGGAGTTACGGTCGATTGCCTGCGCGGCAGATACAACTTTGATTTTGTAAAAAATCTTCACGATTTCGGAGACTCGATGAATACCGATGTGGATTTAGGACAGATCGAAGGCGGAATCGCGCAGGGTATCGGCTGGATGACGATGGAAGAGGTCGTTTACGACGATGCCGGCAGGCTGCGCTCGAACGCGCTGTCAACATATAAAATACCGGATATTTATTCCGTGCCGGATGTTGTCGAAACCGTACCGCTCAGGACCGATCGCGAAAATTTGGCGCTATTCTCATCCAAGGCCGTCGGCGAACCGCCGCTTATGTACGGGCTCGGCGCATATTTTGCGATCAGGGACGCGATCCTTGCGTTTGACAATACGCTCTCGCTTCCTTTTGATGCCCCCTTTACGCCGGAAAAAGTCCTGATGAATTTGTATTCGGGCTAACCGCTTTCGAAGACTCCTGGCCTATGCGAAGTGACTCAGAACTTTGGGATTTCATTATAGAACGGTTTGCTCGAAACGAATCAGTTGTTCTGATGGTCGTTGCAGAAAGCAGCGGTTCCAGTCCGGGGCGGCCCGGGTTTAAGATGGCCGTTTCGGCCGGCGACATAAGCGGTAGCGTGGGCGGTGGCGTCATGGAAGTGGCCCTGGTTGAGAAAGCAAGATTATTGCTCTCGGCGGGATCAACACCGGATTCGGGTCCCGTCAGGCAGGTTCACCGAAAAAATAGCGAGCATGGGAGTGGAATGATCTGTTCAGGGGAGCAGACCGTAATCATCAAAAAGCTCGACCGAAATGACGAGCCAACGATAAAGAACATAATCGATGTTTTCGACGATGATCGATTTGTTCTTTCCTTGTCACCGGACTCCGTAAGTGTCAAGAAATCGCCTGAACCGGCCGGGTTCGAACGGTTCACAGCCAAAGACTATATCTATTCGGAAAAATTGGGACGAAAGAACGAATTATTCATAATCGGCGGCGGTCATTGTGCGTTGGCGCTTTCAGAGGTGATGTCCAAACTGAGATTTAAGATCAATGTGTTTGATGACCGGCCAAATTTGAATACGATCGAAAAGAACAAATTCGCCGACCAGGTATCAATCCTTGAGAGCTATGATCGCATCGATGACCTCGTGCCGGCGGGTGCATCGAATTACGTAGTCGTGATGACGATCGGGTACAAATATGACAAAGTTGTGATCAGTAGATTACTCGCAAAAGACTTTAAGTACTTCGGGGTACTTGGCAGCCGCGCAAAAATGGCGGTGTTGATCAGAGAACTAAAGCAAGAAGGGTTTGACAATGCACGGCTTGACGCGATACACACACCGATCGGGATGGATATCAACAGCAGGACGCCCGAAGAAATCGCGGTCAGTATCGCGGCTCAGATCATCTCTGTAAAGAATGAGGAAGATTAATGAAAATTGGTGAAAAAGCTCCTGATTTTACGCTAATAGACGGCGCTGGGAACGAGTGGACGTTGTCGGAGCAAAAAGGCAAGACAGTGCTGCTGCTTTTCTATCCCGGTGACAATACCCCGGTGTGCACAAAACAGATGTGCTCGGTGCGGGATAACTGGGACGACTACCTCGCGACCGGTGCCGAAGTCGTCGGGATATCTACCGACCCGGTCGATTCTCATCATAAGTTCTCGGAAAAATATGATCTGCCCCTAAAACTGCTATCGGATGAAAAGGCCGAAGTAATTCGAAAATACGGCGTAGGATCATGGTTCCCGGGTAAATCGTCGCGGGCAGAAGTCGTGATTGACAAAGATGGATCGATCGCCTATTACAACGTCCAGTCGCTCGGGATCTTTAAGGCATCCGACGCGGAAGTGATCGCGGCCATCGAAGAAGCGAATTAGTTCGATCGGCCGCGCTGCGGGGGATGCACAAACCGGATCGATCGGCGATAATATCGTGATCCTTTATAAGGAAGTGTAGAAAAACCATGGCATTGTTCAATAAAGATAAATTCGAATGCGCGAGATGCGGGAAGGGCAACCAACCCCTGGGTTATGCCCCGGTTCCCAATGAACTGGGTCAGAGGGTCGGGACGGAGACCTGCGGTGATTGTTGGCAGGAATGGCTTCAAAAGCAGAATCAGCTGATAAATCATTTTGGGCTCGATGTTTCGAATCCGGAATCGCATGAGTATCTGTTTGACCAGATGAAACTGTTTTTCTTTGAGGAAGGCGAAAAGATGGAAGACATCGATACCTCCAAAGAGGGATCAGTCAGCTGGTAGGTCCGCAGAAGCCTTGATTGGCGGACTTCACAAGAAGTATAGGGCCTCTGGTTTGAACGTGATGGCGGGGAGTCGTTTATGAGTCCGATAATTATCGTGCTTGCTTTGCTTCTGCTTGCGTTGGTTCTTTTCGCGACGGAAAAACTGCCTGTCGATGTCGTCGGAATCGTTCTCGTCGTGGCCCTTGTCCTTACCGGGGTGTTGTCGGCAAAAGAAGGCGTGGCCGGCTTTGGAGACGATATAATCGTCACAATTGCCGGTCTTTTTGTTTTGACCGGCGGTCTTGTCAAGACGGGTCTCGTGGATCTTATCGGCCGCCGGCTCTACAAGGTCGCGGGCGACAGTGAACTCCTCCTGACCGCGCTTATTATGATCGTCGCCGCGGTGTCAGCGGCGGTACTCAAGAACACCACGACAACCGCAATGTTTCTGCCGGTCGTTATCGGCCTGGCGGAGAAGGCGAAGATACCGCCGTCTAAACTGCTGATGCCTCTCGCCTTTGGTGCGATCCTTGGAGGGAGCTGTACGCTTATTGGGACATCGACGAACCTCGCGGTGAGCGGGGCCTACCAGCGGTACGGTTTCGAGCCTTTCACGTTGTTCGAGCTTACCCCGGTCGGGGCGATTACCGTGGTTGTAGGCCTCATCTATATGCTCACTCTTGGCAGACGTTTGCTGCCTGCCAGGGGGGGAGAGGCATCGTATACCGAAAAATACGCGATCCGCGAGTATGTTTCCGAAATTTTAGTGCTTCCGGCTTCATCCCTGATCGGCAAGCGACTCGACGAGGCAGATCTGAAGTCGAAGTTTGATCTGAATGTGATCGGGATTCTGCGCGAGGGCGAGGAACACCAAATACCCACCCCAGAGTATCGGGTCCATGCCAACGACCGTTTGCGGGTTGAAGGCGGCATATCGGATCTGATGCGAATAAAGGAAGATTCGACATTAAAGATCAGGGCCGATTTTGTCTTGAACGACGATCAACTCGAGACGGGTGATGTCGAGCTGTTCGAAGTAATGGTGATGAAGGATTCGAAGCTGATCGGGCAGAATCTCGCTTCGATCAATTTCCGGCAGACCTACGACCTGACGGTGCTCGCCATCAGCCGGCACGGCGAGTTGTTTTACACAAAGCTTAGCGAGGTCGAACTTAAGTTTGGCGATGTACTTCTCGTACAAGGCAATAGGCAGAGAATCGAGCCATATGTCGTGAGCCGGGAGTTGATACTGCTCGAAGACGTTTCGGCAAGCGCCGTTAGAACCGAAAAAAGAAAGTGGGCGCTGGCGGCCTTTGGTGTGTTTCTCGCGCTTTCCATTTCGAAGCTCGTGACAGGCATCGAAATACCGCTCGCGGTCGCAGTTTTATTGGGCGTCCTGCTTCTGCTGGCGACCAAGACCGTGCTTCATTCTGAACTCTACAGATTAATCGATTTCCGGATACTGGTCCTGATCGCGTGCATGATGAGTTTTGGTGTGGCTATGGAAAACACCGGAACCGACCAATACCTGGCGGGGCTGATCGAGCAAAACTTTGGCCAGTTCGGTCCGACGGCGGTGCTTGCCGGATTTTTTATCCTGACCGTCATACTCACGCAGCCGATGTCGAACCAGGCCGCCGCCCTTGTCGTACTCCCGGTCGCAATCAAGACCGCCATGGCACTTGGACTCAACCCGCGAACCTTCGCGATCGGAATAACTTACGCCGCCTCGTTTTCATTTATCACTCCTCTCGAACCGGCATGCGTTCTGGTATATACGCCCGGCAGATACAGTTTTTCGGATTTTATGAAGGTTGGTTCAATTCTTACCGTCGCGGTTTTCGTGGTTTCGATGCTCTTGGTGCCGGTTTTTTGGCCGATCAAATAGGTAACCGTTGCTTCGACCGCGATTTTCGACTCTAGACAATTTCGCGCTCAGGTGCTAATAATTGCTGTTATGCCCGCCAAAGGCACTCCGGGGCACACTCAATATGAAACTAGCCGGTACACAGAAGGTCAAGCTTTCGCAGAGAATATCATCGGCGGTGGCCTCCGAAACCCCTTTCCGTCATCTTGCGGGAGATTTTTCTAAGGTCGCAAAGAGCGCACTGGATGAGGCTAATTCGCTGGTTGTCGAAGAAGTTAGGATGGATCTCAAGCGTTTGCCTTCGAATCTTGACGGGTTTCGGCTCGTCCATCTGTCCGACACCCATCACAGTCCTTTTACAGATATCGAGCACATAAAACGGGCGATCGATATCGCTAACGACCTGAATCCCGACGCATTCGTACTGACCGGCGATTATGTCTCGCACGAAAAAGAATACATCGAACCCGTTGCAAACGAACTGGGGCGTCTGGAGTCAGAATTCGGAACCTATGCGTGCCTTGGCAATCACGACCACTGGACCGACGCGCCTCTGGTCACAAAGGCTTTTAGAGGTTCGGGCATCCGGGTCTTGATAAACGAGGGCTTCCGGTTTGAAGCCCGCGGGCAGGCGTTTTGGATGTGCGGCGTCGACGATTATATGGCCAAAAGGACCGACGTTGCGGCCTCCCTGCTGGGTTCTTTTCCCGATGAGATGAAAATTCTTCTCGCGCATAACCCGGTAATCCTGCGTCAGGCGGCAAAATACGGTGTGGATGCGATGTTCAGCGGACATACTCATGGCGGACAGATTAAGCTGCTCGACAAAGAATCGAAGCGACCCACGCTCCGTCGCAAACTCACAAACGGACTTCATAGGCGCAAGGATACCCAGATCTATATAACCCGCGGCATAGGGACCGTCGTGCTTCCTGTCCGGTACCAATGTCCTCCCGAGATCTCCCTCATCGAACTCCGTTGCGTGTAATTCGGAGCGATTTTGTCCACCCAGCATTTTTTTCACGGCAGTCTATAAGTTAGAATTCGGGCGTGAAAGAAGTTTCCACAAAAGTCATCACGATTCCAAATTTGCTTACCTTTTTGCGGATGGCGCTTATTCCCGCTTTTGCCAGCCTCCTGTTTTACGGCTATAGCGGTTGGGCTCTTGCTGTGTTTGCGATTGCCGGGATATCCGACGGAGTTGATGGATTCGTCGCACGGAGGTTTGGACAGGAATCGGAACTCGGGACCATAATAGACCCGGTTGCGGACAAGTTGCTCATGACAACAGCCTTTATAATTCTGACTCTTCCCGATATATTTCCGCCCGTCAAACATCTTCCCGTTCCGTTTTGGGTGACCGCCGCGGTGATCGGACGCGACGTGCTGATCGTCACCGTTGCCGCCGCGATAAATATCATGACCGGCTTCCGGGGCTTCAAGCCTTCATGGCTCGGAAAAGCAAGTACGACGGTCCAGGTGGTGGCTGTCGGCCTCATTCTGATTGCTGCCGTGTTTGGTTATACCTTCTATCTCCCGACGGTATACGTGTTCGTTGTTTTTCTCGCCGCTCTTTCCGGCTTTCACTATATCTATTTCGTTTCCACCCTCATGAGCAACGAAGAAGAAACTGAGAACGGGTAACTGATAACTGAGAACAGACAACGCTCTTAACGGATAACCTATGAACCGGTCGCGCAGCCATTAAGTAAATCAACCGCCCATTTGTCAAAAACCGACGGAAAATGAGGTGCTTTATTAATGCCGGAGCCCAACAGGCGTCGCATTATCCACTATCCCTTATTCATTTTTCATGAAGAGCGCCATCAGTTTCCAGTTCGAAGTTCCGACTCATAAGTTATCAGTTCAAATCGCATATTTACTTCACACGACCATACTCATATATACTTGACAGCGATACACTCAAATCTTATACTCGTTCGTAGCTCAAGAACGTCCGTTTATTTATCGGTCGACGTTAATATGAGATTAAATGGTGGAGAAATAAGATGAGTAAAATTATTGGTATTGATTTAGGTACTACCAACTCGGTAGTCGCAGTTATGGAAGGCGGCGAGCCGGTGGTGATAACAAATTCAGAAGGCGGACGTACTACGCCGTCGGTTGTGGCGTTCACATCTGACGGAGACCGGCTGGTCGGCCAGGTTGCCAAGCGGCAGGCCGTTACGAACCCTGAAAACACGCTATATTCTATCAAGAGATTCATGGGACGTCGTTATGACGAGGTCTCGGAAGAAATTTCGCAGGTGCCGTATCAGGTGGAAAAAGTTGCCAACGGGGATGTTCGCATCACCGCTGGCGGAAAGCAGTATTCTCCGCCGGAGATCGCGGCATATGTACTGCAGAAGCTGAAGCAGTCCGCCGAGGATTATCTCGGGGAAAAGGTTGAAAAAGCGGTGATTACGGTTCCGGCTTATTTTAACGACGCTCAACGGCAGGCCACCAAAGATGCCGGAAAGATCGCGGGCCTTGAAGTCGCACGGATCGTAAATGAGCCGACGGCGGCGGCGCTCGCTTACGGCCTCGATAAGAAAGCCGAAGAGACGATCGCGGTTTTTGACTTTGGCGGCGGGACGTTCGACATATCGGTCCTCGAAGTAGGTGAAGGCGTTGTAGAGGTCAAGTCGACCAACGGGGATACCCACCTCGGCGGAGACGATGTCGACGATCTGTTGATCACGTGGATTATCGACGAGTTCAAAAAGGACCAGGGAATTGACCTGACCTCGGACAAGATGGCGCTGCAGAGGCTCAAAGAGGCAGCCGAAAAGGCAAAGATCGAGCTTTCATCGACGATGGAAACGGAGGTCAACCTGCCTTTTATTACAGCGGACAACACCGGGCCAAAGCATCTGGTCATGAAGCTGACCCGTTCGAAATTCGAGGGATTGGTCGAACCCATCCTGAAGCGGTTGATGCCTCCGGTCGAAAAAGCGATCGCGGATGCCGGTCTCGAACCGAAAGACATCGACGAGCTGGTACTTGTTGGCGGTTCCACACGGATTCCCAAGGTCCAGGAAATGGTCAAGGAATACTTTGGTAAGGAGGCCAACAAGTCGGTTAATCCCGACGAGGTCGTAGGTGTCGGCGCGGCCGTGCAGGCCGGTGTTCTGTCGGGCGAAAAGAAGGATATTCTTCTGCTTGACGTAACGCCACTGACGCTCGGTATCGAGACCCTCGGCGGTGTGTTTACGGAAATGATACCGAGAAATACTACGATTCCGACCAGAAAGTCCGAAATCTTTTCGACGGCAGCTGACAATCAGACCTCGGTAGAGGTCCATGTGCTGCAGGGCGAACGGCCGATGGCGACGGACAACAAGACACTTGGTAAATTCCATCTTGTTGGTATTCCGCCCGCGCCGCGCGGTGTGCCCCAGGTCGAGGTTACATTTGATATCGATGCGAACGGTATCGTCAATGTTTCCGCAAAAGACGTGGGCACAGGGCGAGAACAGAAGATCACGATTACGGCTTCGTCAGGACTGTCGAAGGAAGAAATCGACAAGATGATGAAGGATGCGGAGGCTCATTCGGCGGACGACGAGTCCAAGAAGGCAGAGATCGAAGCGCGTAACCGCCTGGATGGTTTGATTTACAACGTTGAGAAGTCTTTTGAAGAGAGCAAGGACAAACTTGATGCTGGCGACGCTGGAGCGATCGAATCCGCGATTGCTGACGCCAAAACTGCCCTCAAGGACGGCGACGTCGATGCGATGAATTCGGCTTTCGAAACGCTCCAAAGTGCTTCGCATAAACTCGCCGAAGTCTTGTACTCGCAACAGGGGGCGACGGGTGATGCCGCGGAAGGCGAACAGGCCTCCTCAGCGACCGCAGGCGGCGACGCCGAGGACTCAGGCACGTCCGGTTCGGACGATGATGTGATCGATGCCGAGTACGTCGATGTCGAAGAGGAGCCGGCGGAAGAAACGCCTTCGGAAGAAAAGGAGTAGTTGATGAGTAGTGGCGGTTGGCATGCGGTGGCTGGTTGATACCTGATGGCCGACCGCCCGTGCCAACCGTATATTTTTTATGGCAAAGAAGAAGGACTACTACAAGATTCTGGCGGTCGGAAAGGATGCCAAAGCTCCGGAAATAAAGAAGGCTTACAGACGGCTCGCCAGGAAGTATCATCCTGACGTCAACCCGGGAGATAAGTCTTCTGAAGAGAAATTTAAGGAGATACAAGAGGCCTACGACGTCCTTTCAGACGAAAAAAAGCGTAAGGTCTTTGACCGATTCGGTTATTACGCCGACAACCTGGATGCCAGTTCGCCATTCGGCGGCGGCGCCTCACCCGGGCAGGGTGGATTCGATTTTTCCGGTTTTCAGTGGGACACATCGGGCACCTCATCGTCCTCTCAGGGATCCTCAAGTTTTAGAGATATTTTTTCCGATTTGTTTGGGAGCGGTGCGGCGGAGGCGCGTGCACAGGCTGAGGCGCCTCGTCCGATTCCCAAGAAGGGCCGGGATATCGAGATTCCGCTCGCGTTGAGTTTTGAAGAATCGGTCACCGGGCTTACGACGAACCTGACTGTCAATAACTCGGAGCAATGCTCGAGATGCCAGGGCGCAGGAGACATGGGCGGGCCGCTGGTTGTCTGCTCGACCTGTAGCGGATCGGGCCAGGTTCAAAAATCAGGTGGACGGCTTCAGTTTTCTCAGCCTTGCGCGGATTGCGAGGGCACCGGAAGGCGCAGGCAGCCCTGTTCGCTTTGTAAGGGAAAAGGCGTAACGCCAAAAAAAGACGTCGTCAAGGTGAGAATCCCTGCTGGCGTCGACACGGGTTCCCGTATACGGGTGCCAAAAAAGGGACACGGCGGGCGTCTCGGGGCTCAGCCGGGAGACCTGTACATAATAACGAATGTAGGTAAACACAGGTATTTTCGGCGAAAGGGAAATAATATTTACGTGACGGTGCCGATTACGGTCTCGGAAGCCGCACTCGGCGCAAAAATCGAGGTGCCGACGGTCGAAGGCAAAACAAAACTTCGGATTCCGCCCGGAACCCAGTCCGGCCAGAGGATTCGACTCCGTGAAAAAGGCGTGCCGAGTTTGAGAAACAAAGAGGTAAAGGGCGATCAGTTTGTCGAGGTAAGGATAACGCTTCCGAAAGTGATCAGCGAGGAAACAAAGGAATTGCTGAGGCAATTTGAAAAAGTAAACAGTGAAAACCCGCGAAAAATAATGGGGCTCGAATAAGTACCGAGTGCCACGGTCATGTGGGTCAGATATTGAGCATTGAGTAAAAAGAAAATCAAAACCTACACGATAAGCGTCGTCGCAAAGCTCTACGAGGTTCATCCCCAGACTTTGCGCATGTACGAACGTGAGGGATTGATCAAGCCGTCACGTTCCGAGGGCAACACGAGGCTTTTTACCGATGCGGATCTCGAACGGCTCGAGGTGATTTTAGCTCTCACCCGTGAACTGGGCGTAAATCTGGCCGGTGTCGAAATCATTCTAAACATGCGAGAGAAGATGGACGCGATGCAGAAGGAGTTTGAGCGCTTCTTCGAGTACCTAAAAAATCACGCCGATGAGATTTCTACTAATGTTGGGACATTTACGAAATCCGAGGCTTTGATTCCGATATCACGGGTAAACCGCGCAATTATCATGGATGACGAAGATATCGCCGAAGACTGATCGAATCCTCACTCCAAAAAAAATATTGCAATCCGAGGATATTTGGTTAATTATCTAGAGACAAAACTAAATAAATCGGAGACGCATATCTATGATGTTTGGACCCTCACCGTCCGCATACCTCATTTCTATTTTTCTTTTCTTTACCTTTTCCCAAGGAATCTTTGGCCAGGACCTGGATCACGTTGTCTTTTCCGGGCAAGTGACAGATTCGAACGGTGCAATTGTTGTCGGAGCAACAGTTACGGCCATCAATACAGGCACTGGCGTCGAGCGTTCGGCCGCGACAAACAGCGAGGGACGTTACCGTATTATCGAATTGATTCCGGGAATCTACACTCTAAAGGCCTCGTCCGACGGATTTGCGGTCCAGGCCATTACCGGCCTTTTGACCCTATCCGGACAAGGCTTGCAACTAGATTTTGAGCTCTCGCCGGCCGGCGTGACGGTCGAACAAACCGTTTCGATCGGTGACGAGGACGTATTTTTGATCGATGTGACGAGGACGGTCGTCGGTACCACCCTTACCGGAAGCGAAATCGAACACATTCCGAATACTTCCAACGATGTACTCGACTTGGCATATATCGTGGCCGGTACCGCGGAAGAGCCCTTTTCTATTAGAAACCTCGCCGGCGATGACCGTATCGGCGGCGGTAGCGAGGGAGATCAGCCCTCCGAAGTGCTGGGGGCGGGAAACATATCGCTCGCCGGCGGGGCAGCGTATTCCACGAATATTACGATCGACGGTCTCGATAATAACGACGACCGTGGAGCGGAGGACAGGTTTCAGCCCCCGTCCGATTCAGTGGCGGAAATCCAGGTAATAACCAACCAGTTCTCGGCGGAATACGGACGCGCGTCGGGCGGCCGGATCAACATCCGCACCAAGGCCGGTTCAAGAATGTTTCGCGGAGGGGCAACGCTGTTTTTTGAAGATGACAGACTAAACGCCAATACTTACAACAATAACCGTCGAGGCCTATCGCGGTTGCCCTTTTCGCAGCATGAACAGGGGTTCACTTTCAGCGGGCCGATACCGTTCGGACATTTAAAGAACAAGACGTTTTTCTTTTCTGCCTATTCGTACCGCGACCGCAACGCCGATACACGGATTTTTTCCGCTGTCCCGGTCTTGCAGAACCCAGTGTTTCCGCTCCCTTCACCAACGGATCCCGGGAGCCAACGGCCCGACACGAACGACCCCGACAGCCCTTTGATCGCTGCTTATATTCTGAAGGTGACAACGCCCTCCAGACGTCACAGGTTCACACAGAAAATTGACCATAACTTCGCCGACACCCATAACATCTCGTTCAACTATCAGTTCGGAAGGAGTGCCAGTTTTAGGCAGTACCGCGAAACGACGAGGTTTCTGGAGGAAACGCTGCTGGGGCGGATCCGGGACAATGACGCGTTTTATTTAACGGACAATTTCGTGGTCACGCCGAATATCGTCAATCAGGCACGCTTTCAGTTTTCCGGTTACCGGCCGGATTTTCGTACCCGGAACGCCTTGGAACCGGTCATCTTGTTGAGGATTCGCGACGAAACGACTATTGGTGACGATCGCATCAACGGGACGGTCGTCGCCGGCAACTCCACCACCGGTTTCGCGAATTTAAGAACCGAAAAGCGGTATCAGTTTCAGGACACTCTGAATTGGGTAAACGGGAACCACAATCTTAGGTTTGGGATTGATATCCAGAGGGTTCAATCAAATATCAGCGAACTTGGCGATGCGACCGGAACCTATAACTTTGATTCTGTCGCGCACTTTCTCAAAAGTCTTCCAGGCAGATACCGCAGAAATTTTGGCTCGGTCTCGAGTTTAGCGAATACTTATAGCGCCTTTTTTCTTCAGGACGACTGGAAGTTGACGGACAATCTGATGCTGGCGTTCGGACTTCGCTACGAACGGGAATCCATACTCAGCGACAACAACAATTGGGGACCGCGGCTTGCATTAGCTTATTCGCCCGGGGATTCGGATAAACAGGTCCTTCGTGCGGGTTTCGGCGTTTTTTATAACCGGACACTCCTGCGGACCGTAGATGATTTCCTGATAGCCGGGAACGAGTCGAGGTTTGACAGCCGTATGCTGGACGGTCCGAGTGACGAAACATGTCTCGATGTTCAAACGAACACGACAGACAAGTGCGTTTTTCTCCGTTTTGTTGCCGCCAATTTCCCGAATGCACCGACCGAGGATCAAATAAGGTCGGTACCGGGCGTTCGAAACATCAACGCCGGGTTTGGTTCGAGAAACTTGCGCCGTCAGCTTGAAAACAGAATCAAGATTCCCGAGAGCTATCAATTGAATATTGGTTACGAAAGAGATTTTGGCAGGGGTCTTGTGTTTGAAGCCAATTTCACCTTCAACAAGGCGACACGCCTGTGGCGGGAGCAAAACATAAACGCGCATAACGTGCCTTCGGGTTTTGCAAACTTCACCGAGTATCTGCTTTCGCTTGGCGATGTGACGATACCCGGAACAACAAGCGGTACAGATACTTACAGGTTCGAGCTTGGAGATCCGGCAGATACCAACGGCGATCGCAACGCGGACACCGGGGCCGACTGCAACAGCAGCACGCCACTATGTATCGTCAACCTGAATACCCTCAATGGTTCCGGATCGACGCTCGAACCGATAGGGATCGCGCTCCGGGTGTTGAATGCGCTCTTGAACCGGCCTGTTTCGAACAACATCGGACAGCTTGAGCAAGTAGGTTCGCGTGGTATGAGCGTCTATGAAGGCCTTGCCATCGGGATCCGGAGCCGTTTTCGCAATCTGGGCTACGGTTTTAAGTCATCGATGCGTTTCTCATATGTGCTTTCCCGCACACGCGACGATGGGTTTGTCGACACAAGTTCTGCGCAGATTCAGGGCGACTTCGGTTCCGAATTCGCGAGGAGCGGCATCGACCGAAGGCATAAATTCAGGTTTAGCAGCACGACCGGGCTGCCCAAATGGCTTGGCGGCTTCAGAATGTCACCGCTCCTTCGAATAGAGTCCTCGAGTCCCTTTAATGTCTCGGTCGGCGGAAGCGACCGAAACCTAGACGATGTCGGCACTGACCGTCCGAATTTTTCGGGCGACACAAACGA
>JAOTWT010000503.1 GCA_029862725.1 Acidobacteriota bacterium
CGCCTTGCTCGACCCGATCGCCGACAAGCTGCTGGTCTCGGCGGCGCTGATTGTTCTGGTCGAAAAGAATCTCGCGCCGGCGTGGGCCGTCGTGGTCATCCTCGGACGCGAATTCGTCGTAACCGGGCTCCGTTCGATAGCCGCTTCGGAAGGGATAATTATCTCGGCGCAAAAGGTCGGAAAGATCAAGATGTGGTTTCAGTGCATTGCGATCGTCGCACTGCTTGTCGCCGCCGCAAACACGCCGCCGGTTGTTTCCAATTTTGGCTGGAAGATTCCCGCTGCATTCTGGGAAGTCGCCGAGGTGAGGACGGCTTTTGCAAACCTTGTGAGCTTCGGCCTGACGACAAACGACTGGAAAGTATTCGGATACCTGGTCGGACGGGGCGCACTTTGGCTTGCGGTCCTTACGGCGATCTGGTCGATGTATGGCTATTTCAGATTCTTTTACGACGAGCACAAAAAGAAAAGGACGGCCGAATAGGCCGTCCTGAACAAAGAGACTCTTAAAAAGGGGCTACTGAACTTCGACGTAATCTCCGGTGTGGATCTCCGAGGCCGTCCTGACTACGACGGCTGTCGCGGTACTTTCCATCACATTCAGAACAACAACCTCGCCGAGGACCTTTCGAAGACCCGCGGGCCTTCTTGATTTGGCTCCTTCGGTCGTTACGGTACTTCCGCCGGCGGTGGCGCCTTTTTTGCGCGAGGCCTGGTTCGAGAAGTGCCCGCCTTCGTAGCGGTCGCTTTCATAACCGTCTTCGCGGTTGTCGATGCTGCTTTCCTTGATCACTTTCTGATAAATGTTTCCCGTTCCGAGCGGCCTGTAGACCGTCAGGTAGTCTCCGACCTTCACGTTGTCTTCGCGTCCGAGATCCAAATAGACGATCATTTCGCGTCCGATCAGTTCGGCACCGTCACGGGCCATGACGATCCTGCCCGACGCCTTGCCTGACGGATCTGCAAATAAATCAAGCGGTTCGCGTTTGACGAACATCGGGCTCTCGCGTTCGACCATCGGCGTTACCAGATCGCCAAACATAACCACGCTGCAATTTACCTTTACGCGTGCCACGGATACTTCCGGTTTGACGTTCACGACTTCGACAGCTCCGACTTCCTGGACGTAAACGCCGAGGCTGCTCTTGCTGGTCCAGTCGCTGTTGACGCTGCCGCGCGGGCGGATTACCGAGTACATGTCACCGACCTTGACGCCGTTATTGGAACCCGCGTTCAGATAGAGGGCGTCGCCTTCGGCGTATATGTGCTGATCTTTTTCGTCATCGGCGCCGACGATCTCGACGTTTGCCGATATCGGGCCCTTTTGGATATAGCCGGCGCAATATAGGTTGTTGCCCACAGCGATCGGCATTTTTTCGGCTTCTTTTTCGGTGAAGACGAGGGTCGAATTCTCGATTTTTTTACCGTCGTTGGCACCGGTCGGCATTTGGGCGACGGCGGCGACGGACAACACGAACATGCTCAAAAGAGCAGCAAAAGTTTTCTGAAATTTCACGGGTGGTCTCCTTGTGCTAGAGAGTTTGCAGATGTCTCGGGCCGGTTGGCCCATTATAAGTAAATACAGAAGGGCCACGCTTTTTCAGCGCGGTTATTAAAAGATTACCGTTTTTGACAACGAAAAGCAATGATTTTTTACATTGTTTAACAGCAACGCGATCACGGCCGGAGTGGAGGCGCCCCGCATTCCAGCACCGTGTCCGCGGCGTCCGCCCATTATTCCATCGTCGCTGACGCGACGAAATCGTTTTATTCCCAAAGCCCCGCGGCCTGAAGGCCACGGCTAACAGAGTCTTGTCGCTGCGCGACGGTTAAGGACCTAAGTCAATTTCTGGGCTATCCGCCTGCCAGCGCCGCCCCGTCTCCGCGGCGTCCAACGGTTTTTCCATCGTCGCTGACGCGACGAAATCGCGTTATTTCCCAAGCCCCGTGGCGTGATGGCCACAGACGAAGTCAGCTACTCACAGCGCGACTGGTGAGGAGTCGCTTCTGATCAACAAAAACCTTGAACTCTGAACCTTGAACACTGAACTGCCAAGGGTGCTTGCACAGTTGGCATCCTTTCGGTAATATTTCGATTCTTGTCTAGCGGGATCCTCTCCCGCATTTCCGTTGTTCCGATGCGGAATCGACAGGGAGTGAGCCGGTGTAGCTCAGTTGGTAGAGCAGTTGATTTGTAATCATCAGGTCGGCGGTTCAAGTCCGTTCACCGGCTCCAATTTAAGTTCAATTTGTACAAATACTTACAAGACATGAAAGACGGGGTAACACCTGTCTTTTATGCGTGTTGGACTAAATGTTGGACTGCGCGGGAGCGATTTCGGGATAATTTACTGGATTTTGACCATTTCAGGATCGCGGAAGAATGCCAAACCGAAGATAGTGTTACGAGTTGAGAAATTGCCGAATCGCGTTCAGATTATTTATCCTGCCATCGCGATCACGTCGTTTTGTTTTATCTATTATGGATTGTATTCTATCGGTAAGAAATGAAATTCAGAAATCGGTAGTGTCCAGATGTCGAAGTTTATTTGCACATTGATTCTCGCTTTGTTTGCTGGGATATTTACAATCGTATCGGGACAGTCGGACGAATTTCGTGGTTGGGTTTTGAGGTGGTGCTTTGGTTGAATATTCGCCGCAAATTCTCCAACTCTTTGATGAGAATCTCTCCATTCTTCAAATCTATTTGGCAACAAAA
>JAOTWT010000445.1 GCA_029862725.1 Acidobacteriota bacterium
AAAGTGCAGACGACGTTGCAGACGTTTGTGTAGTTGATGTTGCGGTCGATGATATAGGTAACAACATCCTTCGGGTTTTTGCGCATCCGGATCTCGTCTGCCGCAAGACCGATTCGTACAAAGTCGCTGGATTCCAAAAGCGCTGTACATTCCGCGGCGTCGATTCTCTCGCCCGCGATCGCTTTTTCCAAAATTGGTTGAATATCTGACATTTTTTTGAGCTGGCCTCGTCTCAGGTGAAGACCCGGCCGAAAATTTATAAAGTTCTTCACGCCTTACAGGAATCTAAAGGCGATTAGACGTCTTTTTAAAATGGACCCCCGTCCTCATTTTCCGCACTTCGCAAAAATTCCTTGCAATTTGAATCTGCGCACACGTTCAAAGCGAAGAAAACAATATCTTATCGATTATTACTCAATTGCTGTGCCATGAAAAACTACAAACGACGTATTGAAACAACAACTGCTCGCCAGGATACCGCCTTTGAAGGCTCCAACATCGGACTGATCGTCTTCGTCGCGGTGGCCGTTTGGCTGCTTCTTTTCCAGTCGAATATATTCAAGTAGGAAAAATTTACAGTTTTTTACAAAAAACTCCGCCAAAAATTCATTTTTGTTCGTCCTAATAATTGAGCCGGTAATCGCCCGCTCAATTATTCAACTCTCTCCGAATAAAAAGAGAGGAAAAAATTAAATGGATAATACGAACACCAAGGATTTTTTGACAGACCTGTCGCTGCTGGCATTCATAGCAACCGGCGGATTCTTTTTACTTTTTGTTTCGGGACTCTTCTAAGCGTTCATCAAAGATAAATCTTGGCACCCGCGGGGTTTTGCGGGGCCTTTTTTTGTGTGCTGGTTCGGTGAAAAGATGACAGGTGATTGTACAAACTGATGTGCGAAAACCGGGAGCGCGGACGGCTCGTCCGCCCGTTCGACAACGTCGAACGAAAAAACCCCGAGATTGTCTGCGGGAAACCTAATTTCGATCGCAAGCGACCTTGCGGACGGGCCGTCCGCGCTCCCGGTGTCGACGTGCGACGATCCGCGATCGAAGGTATTGTTCAAACCTCCTCGCTGTCGCAGAAGTCCATTGCTCTTCGCTTCTCGATCAACCCATGCTTCTCCGCTAGCTCAAAATAGAGCTCCAGTCCTTTTCGCATCGATTCTTCGATTTCAAACGAGATATTTTCCGATAGATACTCGCGCATCTCTTCGTCGGTTAGCTCGATCTCATCGCTGTAGTTGGCAAGGATCTCGTCCAAATGCGCGAGGCCCTCGTCCCGTGCGCTCGCGAAATCGAGGTCGAGGGTCCGTCTTTTTGTCATCCACATCGCAAATACGAATCCAAAACCGGTTAGGTCCCGCCATAATTTGACGATATCGAATTTCCGAAGACCTTTGGCTGCATCGGTGTGGAGTTCGAGCGCCGGATCGCCGATAAGGAGTGCGCAATCGGCGCCGGTCAGCATTGAGTCGATATCCGGCTGATGGTCGATCCATCTCGGCTCCTTGTCGAGGAACTCCCGGAAGATGATCTTTGTCATCGCGACAGATGTTTTTGAAGAAACATCGAGCGCGACGGAATCGACGTCTTTCAAATCCTGCCCGCTCGTAACGAGACAAACGCTTCGGACCCGTTTTTTGGAGCCGACACAAACTCCCGGGACGACAAAAAGATCTGGGATCGTCTGATAAACGATCACCGGTACGAGCGCCGCGTCGACACGTTCTTCCGCCAGAAGCGCAGCCGAACGCGACGGTGCGTTGTCCAGAATCACCTCGACTGAGCCCTTCTTGGTTCCGTAAAGAAAAGACCAGATCAAAGGCGCAGTATTTGAGTAACTTGAAGCGGATATTCTCACTGCGTTAGTTTCATGTTTCGGGTATCAAGTTTCAAGTCGGCAGCGTCTGTGGCCGGGGGTAGACGGATTAAGGACAGACCCCGTCCACCTTGTCTGGACTGAGAAGAAGAATTCTTTGCCGGGTAAACCGACGGATCTAGGTTTGTAACCTCGTTCGGGGCCAAAACTTTGCAAATGCCCAATCCTGCCCGTATTCTAATTGTTCCTGTCGATCAGAATGTAATGACACAAAACACGACAAAGTACACTTCGAGGCTTGCCGCGATACTTACGCTTATCGGCGTCGCTGTCGGACTAGGTAACGTTTGGCGGTTCCCATATATGATGGGGAAATATGGCGGCAGCGCGTTTTTTGCCGTTTACCTCGGTTTCATGCTTCTCTTCGCGGTCCCCGCGCTTATGGCCGAGATCGCTCTCGGACGCGAGGGAGGCGGCGGGATCCTTGCGGCATTCAGAAAGGCATTAGGCGATCGGGCGGGAAGCGCCGTGGCGGTGTTGCTGATGACCACGCTGCTTGTTGCGTCCTCTTATTACGCAGTCGTCGTCGGCAACGTAATCTACACCACGGCATTCTCGTTCCTTTACGGATTTTCGAAAGAGTCGATACCGGTTTATCAGGCGCAACTCTCAAACGGCTGGCTGCAATACGGAACAACGCTTCTCTTGGTCTCGACAGCGCTTTTTGTCGTCTACAAAGGCCTTAAGAACGGCATCGAACTTGTCAGTAAGATCGTCGTTCCCTTTTTTGGACTCGTAATCATCTATCTGATCGTCAACGCCCTATTGCTGCCGGGCGCGGCGTCGAAACTCAGTGAATTTCTCAGACCCGATTTTTCGCTGATGACATCTGAGCATATTTTTGCGGCACTCGGACAGTCGTTCTTCTCGGTCGGGCTTGGCGGTACCTTTATGGTCGCCTACGGAAGTTATCTAAACCGTGGGACGAGCATTCCGAAGATGGCGGTTGCGACAAGCGTTGGTGATCTCGGCGCTTCGCTTTTGACGAGTTTGTTTCTGGTCCCGACGATTCTTGTTATGGGCCTAGATATCGCTTCAGGCCCCGGTCTCATTTTCGCAACATTGCCCGAGATGTTTTCGCAGATGCCGATGGGGCGTGTCGTGGGAAGTCTTTTTCTAACAGCACTTTCGGCGATCGCATTTCTATCGGTGGTTGCGGCCTATGAAGTTATCGCGGGAGGTGTTCAAGGCGGTTTGATCAAGAACGCGACCAGAAAACAAATAGTCGTTGCGCTCGGGCTGTCGATGGCAATTCTCG
>JAOTWT010000446.1 GCA_029862725.1 Acidobacteriota bacterium
AAACAGTACGAATCTGAGAGGCGGAAGCTGGACGCGGGGCTCAGTGATATCTACAAGGTACTCGAACGCCAGACCGCTCTGATGAACGCCCGCAGTGCCGAGATACAGGCCCAAACCGAGCTCAACAAGGCGATCGCCGAGCTTCAGCGCGCGACCGGGAACTCACTCAAGGACAACGATGTCGAGACGAAGTTGGTTAAGTAGGATTTGGGGGTTATAGGGGTCGAGGGGCGAGGGGCGAGGGGCGAGGGGCGAGGGAAATGGGTCCTTCGGTACCTATATCTGCTTTTAGACGCTTGACCCGTTCCCGCCGAATCTCGATTCCTCGCGCCGATTCGCGCCCGTTGGACCCGGCCGGAGCATTGGATCAATTTGCAGCCATTTCCGGTCGAACATTCCACCGCTGGTCGCACATATCATCACCATGGGAAAGTGTTTTCGTTCGATTATAGCAACCGCCCTTTACACAATACTCGGCAATTGGCCAATCATAAGTACATAAGGTTTTCCGGAAATATTCCATCTCTTCCGCCCCCAATGTCTTAAAGTACTCATACATCGGGCACCGGAGAATGTCATACTCCAACCCGCCTGGGGGATTGCGGACGGCAACATCGTAATCGGGGCTCTTAAGGACCATTTTAATGATTAGTCTTTGAATTAAGTCCATTTGTTTGGCGGGATCGCGGGCAAATATCCGCGCAACCCGCCTGAAAGGAGCAATTCTCATTTTATAAAACTGGTAGCCGATATCCCCCGCCAGTTCGATTGCATAAGCCTTCTCAATCCCGAAATTCCGAAGGGCCTTGTATATTGCGACCCCTCCAACGGCGCCTCTTACCATTTGTTTTCCGCCAAAGGTCTTTTGTTTGGGCGTCGAGGGCATTAGTTGTTTGATCAATCCCACCGCCGAGTTACTAATGGCGATTGCATCTTTATCGGTGAATCTCCCCTGTTCCGGAAACGCCGGGTTTCGAGGTCTGCCCTCAATTTGATTTTTGAAAACACCTCGAATCCTGAAAATTGCTGAAATTGAATTCAACATGATCAAAAAGTACGTTAAGACTCGCATTTTTATCCCCTCTGCGCGCTGTTTTTTTTGGAAAGTGCCCGCGTTTACATCTTGAGTGCAGCCCTCAAGGTCCGATTTGAAATGCGTTCGGGAAGTGCCGGATTCGGATGCACGGACGCGGCCGCATTTCTCACGTCTTTCGAAGACCCTCTCTGTTCATTTCTTTTTCGATCATATCTTCCGAAATCAGTGATCCTCTCCCGGCGAATACGAAGACGCTCAAAGCATGAAAAACCACGCCGATACCCCACCCAAGCAGCGGATACTGAAACCAAAAGCCCTCGGAGGATGAGCTCAAATTAATAATGACGAGCAAGAGATTGACCGCCAGGTAAACGGACAGATGGATATAAAACCCATATCTTGCCTCTACTCTTTTTTTCGCTTGCTTATAGGCTTCCTGATTGTTCATAAAACCTCCTTTGTGTAAACAAAACTGCTTCAAACAGGTTCAAAGTAATTGTTTGTTACCCAATTTAACGGCAATCGACGTGCCGTGAGCCTTAAACTATTGATTTTGCTATGTTAAAGATTTCGCGGGATTGGGAATTTTGCGGCTTATTCGTCGACAAATGCGGACTTTTTCGCGTTTAACGATCGATCAGTTTTTTGGAGGATATTTCATTCCCGGAAACTTCCCGGCAACGTGTCCAAAAACTACTTTTTCGGGACACTGAATAACGCTGATTTTTGAAGGTTGCGATTGCTGAAGACATTCGTTTGCTTTCGGAGAGGTTTTTGGCAATTGTGTAGTGTCAGAAAACCCCGGCCGCTTCCTGGACTCTCCAAGTCCCGTTTTTAGGCGGTGCATTGGCTGCAATCCGGGGTGCTAGAAAACTAATGTTTTTTGACACCATTTTTGATTCTGATAACGGCAATTATGTGTTTCTATTTTTGAGCCAAGGTAAGGTCTAGAGTCTGCGACCGGTTACCGGCATCGCCACTCCGACTCCGGAATTGATGTTCTATTAGTCATCTCGCTTTCGAGTCGCGGCGGGTGGCCGGTTCGAAGCCCCCTTTTGTTGTGTGCCGATATGAGGCATTGTTCTCTAAGCCGTTGAACCCGGCTTCACCTTGACAGCAACAGGGCTGTCTGAACTGATGGCGGGACCAAATACTAACGCTTCTCCTTGTCTTAATTGAGGAAGCATCGAGCGTATATTATTTCCGGCGATGGCTTCAAGATAATCTAGGCCAGTCTGATCAACGCTGCGAAAACAGATCAAATTCTCACACTGTGATAGTGCACTCTTCGCCACAACGGCGGTTCGCTGGGAGATGAGGATCACTGAAAGGCCGTATTTTCGAATCTGCATCATCAATAATCCGATCTTGAATGAGCTGTCCCGCCCGAGCGCGTTAAAGCTTAGCCCTGCTGGCTCAGGTATAAACTGGTGTGCCTCGTCGATGATGATTACGCGCGAAAACGGCGTTCCGATCCGGTACTCGGCGACGGCCTGATCGATCAAAAACTCAAGGAATGCGAGCGCTCGATCGGCCGCAACTTCTCCTCGTTTTGGCTCAAACACCGTAAGCCCAGGAGTCGTCAAATCGGTCCTACTGTTGTAGGGTGGCAATTCCTTCTTGGAGACGTATTCACCGGTTTGATCCAGAATCGTTACCCATCGCGTTTGAGACAATTCGGTTGCCAATCGTGTAGCAAAGGTGGACTTCCCCATTTTAGTCATTCCTAAAATCGCGAGGTGACCTTCGGCAGCAGTGTCGCAGCCGAGGGAAATTGGTATTTTGGTTCCGATGATGTTGCCAATCTCGATGGTATCGGCGGGGAGCGCGCCCGGTTCTATCAAAGCTAGGGAGTCACTTGACAAGACACGTGCACCAGGAGGAGGAACCCATCGGTGCGCTTGAAGCCGCATTGTTTCGTGGCTGAACACACCGATTTGGTTCGCGGTAGCGCTTACCAATAAATGCGCGCCTCCCTTAACGTCTCTCCGATCGACCTGAGCGGATGACAGCTGATACAAAATGGGTGGTTCCTTCGGTTCTTGCGCTACCGCTACGACCTGCCCAATCTCCATCGGCTGCACCGCTGTGAACCGAAGACAT
>JAOTWT010000238.1 GCA_029862725.1 Acidobacteriota bacterium
AATTGAAAGCCTTTCGAACCCTTCCTCCCGGTTAAGGGATCCGCGGGCCAAATCCGCGGACTCGGGCGGGAATAAGAATTGTCAATGGTGGTATTGTAAGCTTGTTACATCCGTTTGGTGCAGTATTTCAAATATATTAACTAACCGTGAATGATGTTATGAAGATCAAATCGAGTGAGATAACCGACGAAAAGACATATTTGAATCGCCGAAATTTCTTGAAAGCGGGAGCTCTGGCGGGTACGGTCGCCGCGACCGGGCTTGCTTATCGCTGGCTGAATCCGGCTAAGATCGAGCTTGCCGCACGGAAGGATATCGAGAATTTTGAGCCGGCACCCGAGCCGGGGCGGGATGAGAAGACGTCGCTTGAAGACATCACCAACTACAACAATTACTACGAATTCTCGACGAGCAAGACAGCCGTCGCAGCGGCCGCGGTTTCGCTGAAGACGCGCCCGTGGGAGATCACGGTCGACGGCCTGGTCGCCAAACCCCGCGTTTTTGGTATAGATGAGTTGCTGAAGTTTGATCAGGAAGAAAGGATTTACAGGTTCCGCTGCGTCGAGGGCTGGTCGATGGTCATGCCGTGGGTCGGGTTTCCGATTAATGCCCTGCTAGATCGTGTCGAGCCGCTTTCGAAAGCAAAGTACGCTGCGTTTCAGACGTTTTACCCGGGTTCCAACCCGGTTAACTTGAAGCTTCCGGAAGGTGATAACGGTATGCAGTCCGGCATATTCGCGGGCATTCGATTTCCTTACGTCGAGGGGCTTCGGCTCGACGAAGCATTGCACCCGCTGGCGATTCTCGCAACGGGACTTTATGGTAAAGAGCTTCCGAATCAGAACGGGGCTCCCTTGAGACTCGTGGTTCCCTGGAAATACGGTTTTAAGAGTATTAAGTCGGTGGTTCGGATATCGCTCACCGAGGAACAACCGCCGACAACGTGGAACATCGCAAATTCACGAGAATACGGTTTCTATTCGAATGTAAATCCAAATGTTGACCATCCCCGCTGGTCGCAAGCGACGGAACGGCGAATCGGCGAGCTGGTGCGGCGCAAAACGCTGATGTTCAACGGCTATAGCGAGGAAGTTGCCGATTTGTACGAGGGGATGGACCTTAGGAAGGAGTTTTGATCGCGGGGCGATCGAAATCTCAAGTCTCAAGTATCGAGTTGCAGATTTGTTTTTCGCTCCTGGGAGCACAAGAGTGTTCATCCTTTAGACGGCGGTCGGAACCGGAAAACGCGGAACGTGAAACTTGACACTCGTTTAGAAATGGACACCCAATTCCAAAAGAAAATTCTGTTTATCAACGCCCTTGTCCCGCTGGTGCTTTTGTCGCGAGACTGGTACGCGGATTCGCTTGGGGCGAATCCGGTCGAGTATTTTCTGAGAACTACCGGGGTGCTGACCCTTATTTTTTTGATTCTCTCTCTTGCCGTAACCCCGCTGCGGAAGATTTTTGGTTGGAACCAGTTGATCAAGCTGCGCCGGATGCTCGGTCTGTTCGCATTCTTTTACGGCTGCGTTCATCTCATCACCTACAGCATTTTTGATAAAGGCCTGGCCATCGGGGCAATTGTCTCTGATGTCTGGGAAAGGCCGTTTATCGCTTTTGGGATGACCGCATTCGCGATACTCGTACCGCTGGGAGTGACATCCACAAACGGCATGATCAAACGCCTTGGCGGGAAGAACTGGCAACGTCTACACCGGCTTGTCTACGCCGCCGGCATCCTCGGAGTTGTTCATTTCTTTCTGATCCAGAAGTCCGATTTCAGATACCCGATCATCTTTGGTTCCGTTTTGTTGATCCTGCTTTTGTATCGGCTGGTCGCCAGGTTTCGCGGTCCCGCTATTCTCCGGGCAAAATAAATCCGGCAAAAAGCCGGTATCAAAGACGAGTTTATGACTAAAAGAACGGCTTAATTGAGTGGCGCGATATTATCAAACGAGCGCCTGAAGTCTTCCCCTTTCATGACAAGGGTCTTGCTCATCTCGAACAAACGCGACCTGAGCCGCACGCCGATTCTGTCCTCGAGAGTTTCATCCCGCTGGTTTGCTACGCGATCCAGATAATTCGTGGTGAAAATTGTGAGTTTTTTATCGTTGTAACGGGTATTTATGACATGCGCCATGGTGTCCCGCACCCAGTCGGTCGGTTTTGAGGTTCCAATCTCGTCCAGCACGAGTATGTCGGAATTAAAGACCGGCTCGAGGACCTTGAGCTCGGATGTTTGCGACACGGGGTTGTAAGAATTCTGTATTTCCTTAAGAAGGCCTCCGAATTCATAGAAGCGGCATGAGAAACCTCGCTCGACCAGTCCTTTTAGAATTGATACCGCGAGGTGCGTTTTACCGACGCCCACCGAGCCCATCAACAGCAACCCCTTGTCGACGGCCGGGTAATCCATCGTCAGACGCGAAGCGTAGCTGAATGCGCGTTCCTGCGAAGGGTTCATCGGTTTGTAACTGTGAAAGTGGCAGGCCTCGTAACGACGGGGGATACGCGCCGTCTCGATCAGCCTTGTATGGCTTGCCTGTTTCCGGCATTGGCATCTGCGAACACCTTTGCCTTCGACGAGTTCCATTCCCGTACCAAAACAAATCCCGCAGACACCGCTTTCCGCGCGTTTTTCTTCTTGCTGCAACATCGCATCTTCCGGCGGATCCGAGGTGTCCGGCACTACATACAATGGCTTCATTGTCGCTTTATCCTGGGACATTCGACCTAAGTTTCAGAGAGTATCGGTGAAATTTCTGACACCGGTTTGTTCTGGGAAGTTAAGACTATATTTGCGAAACCACGTCAGAAGTATAGCAGGGGAAGGCTCGTTTTCAAGTCGGTTTTTGGGATAGCAATTGAAGCACAAATCGGCTTTGACCAGAAGCGTTTGCGAACACAAGACTTAGAAGTGAAAAGTTTTTTTTGCCCATTTCGCGGCGCTCGGACTGGTTCTCGGGCGCCATTCATTATGGTATATTAACTGTTTGAGCATAGATAAGTTATGGGTATTATTCGCAGTTTAATGATCCGCTTCGGATTGGCTGACATGACCAATGAACGCAATCCGATAGGCGTTTTTATATTGGATGATGATTCACGCAGGCACCGGTTTTTCCGAAAGAGATTCAGGGGCGACCTGCTTGAATTTGCCGAGAGTGCCGATGAGGCAATTGAGGTCCTGGGGACGGGAAGATTCGACGCGATCTTTCTCGACCACGATCTCCTCCCGCACCATTACGACTCCAACGATCACGACGATCACGAGAGCACGGGCTACGCGGTCGCCGAATGGCTGACCGAAAACAGGGAACTCCACCGCTCGACGTTAATAATCGTCCACACGAGAAACCCGGAAGGCGGCATGAAAATGGTCGAAAAGCTCCGCGAGTCCGGCCGCCAGGTCGAGTATGTCCCGTTCCCGCTTCTGGAAGGAAAGATCCGCCAGTACTGGGGAAAATAACCCCCGAGGCAATGGTCATCGATCAACTGCCAACGATCAGCGGCGCGCGGTAAGGGGAATGCGCAATTGCGCGGGCACTTGTGGTATCCGAATATGAGGACAGTTTCTTGTCCAGCTCCGCACCGATTTCTTTGGCGACATCGCGAAAAACGTAGTTTTCGTCAAGATCTCTAACAAGGGTCCCGACGACCTGTTTTTGGACGGCGGCGTCGATGGCCATGTCATTTTGGTTCTAGGCTACGATCGTGACGTTACCGATCACGATCACGATAAACGCTAATACGATTGCCGATAAAATATCTCTCATGATTGCTCCTTATGATATGTAATTCCTCTAAGTAAAATGTTTACGACTGTCAGCGCCTTGTTTTCAATCTCCTTTCGTTCTCCCAATTCCTTTGTCGAAAGACCGAATGGAAGCAACGCGTTGGTGGCGGTTATAAATGCATTGGCCGTCTGTGTTGGTTTGCCGTTTATGAATAGGTTTTTCTTTTGGCCCTCGGTTATGACCCGCGCAAAGATCGCTGCCTCCCGCGCGTGATGTTCGCGGCGGCGGGCCAGGAGCTTCGCACGCAGGCTCGAAAGCAGCTCATTGATGCTTTGGGAGTAGTGCTGAACGCTTTTGAACCTGTACGAAACCCGTTCGAGCGCCATTTGTCTCAGCTTCGCATCGGGCGCGAGATCGCTCGCGGCAGTAGTCTCAAGCCGCGCGCAGAGCCGGTCGACGATCCGGTCGACGTGAGACAGTGCGATCTCCTCTTTGCTCTTGAAGTGTAGGTAAATGCTGCCCTTGCCGATCCCGACCTCGGCCGCGAGGTCATCGATCGTCATCTTTTGATAACCGTATTTTGCAAGCAGTTTGTCGGTCGCATCGAGGATCGCGTCGCGTATTTCCTTTGTTTGTACCGTAGCTCTCATATGAATAATGACTGATTGGGTATTCTAGTCATAGTGGGATAAGGATTCAAGTGAAAGGGCGCCGGGGGCGCAAATATTCAATTTCGCGTCGGAACATGATGCTTGACCCCATCGAACCTCGGAGAGCCCTCGACATAGAGTGAAAATAATTGCCGCACGCTGGCAAAGAAATGATGCTGAATGATATTTCGTTTGGCTGCTGAATATTCGGCAAAAAATATTTCGGCCACGCGAAAAACCTAAACGCAGATTCGGCAACGGTTTGCCGAGACGACTCAAAAATGGGCTCAGGAAAACGTTGGTATTTTGTGAATGGAGTATTATAATGACTGTGTTGATAACTTATGACCCGTCGGAAAGGTTTTATGCTGTTTTCGAAGCGGCCCTAAACTTTGACGGTGCCAAAAAAGTTACTTACATTCGATCTTGAATCCGAAATCCCAGAATAAGGCGTTGCCGGATACGGCCTCTGCCAAGTAAATCGATCAAAATGGGTTTCGATAATCTTCAGAACAGAATACGATCGAATTCGCTTGAAAATTTGAACGATTTACAGTTGATTCAGGGATTCAATCGACTGTAAGGCCAAATGGGATTCGTCGCGAAAGCGGCGGATCCCGTTTTTACGGTTCTGACTCGATATGTTGCGGCCGGATCGTTATCTTCCGCACTCCCCCATTCCAAATTCAGCCAGTCATATAGCCACAAAGTCATTTCGAGACCTGCGGTCGCGTTCGATCTTGTTTCGCTAAAAGATGTGGTAGTCTCCGGCGAACACGCGCAATCCGAATACCTCGTTGATTGGATTTGAGCGGGGCATTTCTACTAAAAACCATCCGGAGATCCGAAATATCAGCATCCCCCAGTAAGTCTGACGACTCGACGGTCTTGCCGCTGATCTGCCATGTTAGGGGCCAGACTTCGCTCAATATCTGGTTTCAGGGATTTGGTGAGAAGAATTGTAGAAGTCTATTCAATCCTCCTGTACTTTTTCAGGATAGACTTCGTTTTTTCTAAAGGCAGGGCTTCGACGACCCGGCCGTTCTGGCCTTTCATCGTCGCAGCCTTAAAGAGCGAGTTATAGATGGCTTCTTCGGTCGCCTCGAT
>JAOTWT010000109.1 GCA_029862725.1 Acidobacteriota bacterium
AAACAATGGCGAGGTCCAGTCATTTTTCAGGTCCTTTTCTTTCGAAGTCGAGAATGCAATCGCGTAGTCGCCGCTGCCATTTGTGCCGGCAGCACCGGTCCTTGCAAGTCCCATGATCGAACGCGCTGCTATCCGCTTTAGGTTTCGGGCATCGACAGGCGCATCGGTTGCGATGACTATGATGATCGAACCATCGGCGTTGTCGTTGAGGTCGGTTTTCGAATCTCGCTTTGAGACATAATTCTGCAAAAAATACTTGCCGAGTTCGACACCGACCGGGGCGCCGTCGATCGTCAGCACACCGCCGTAATTAGACTGGACAAGAACGCCTACCGTATAACCCCCGAGAGTTTCCGGCAATTTTCTGGAGGAGGTCCCGATCCCGCCCTTCCATCCAAATGCGACGGTCCCGGTACCCGCGCCGACCGAACCCTCCTCGACGGCCCCGGTTTTTGCGTTCTTGATTGCGTCAAACACATCAATTCTGCTGATATGGCGTCCGCGGATATCGTTCAGATAACCGTCATTTGTTTCCGCCACGATCGGATTGATCGAACGAACGTTCGTATTAGTGGGCAGAGAGAGCATGTAGTCCATCAGATAATCCGCCACCTTTGGAACTGCAAGGGTGGATGTAAGGAGGATTGGCGTTTCGATCTCACCCAGTTCATCGACCTGTGTCGAACCCATCAGCTTGCCGAAGCCGTTTCCGACAAATATTGCGGCGGATACCTTTTCCTGAAACAGATTTCGCCCGTGAGGCAGGATTGCCGTGACGCCCGTCCTGATGCTTTCACCTCTTATGATCGTCGTATGTCCGACACGAACACCTTCGACGTCAGTTATCGCGTTGAGCTTTCCGGTTTGAAGTATGCCGGGCTTCAGCCCGATTTCGCGGGCACGGGGACGGGGTTGGGCAAACGAATTCGTTGCAGGAAGAGAAAAAGCGAATAGTGCGAATACTACGAATCTGATTAATATGAGCCGCATATCGGTAAAACCGTTGAAAGCAATGCTTTGCATTGCCGGCAGTGCAAAGCACAGAAATAAGCAATTCGGAATTGTCCCTGGCAAGGCTTCGCATTCAATGCGGTGCATGCACGAGGAAAAGTGATCACGCGATTTTTATCATCGAGCTTCGCCCGATCTACAGCGAAAGCGCTGCTCTAAAAAAAAAATAGACAAATGCACCAGACGCAAGACCAAAAGCTATGATTTCGATGTCATATCTTTCCAGGTCCTTTTTTCTCCGCCCTCGTCGATACGGACCATCGAGATCGCGCCGGGCGCGGGACAAACCAGTGCGCACAGGTTACACCCGACACATTCCGGTTCGTCGACCACCGGATAACCTTGCTCGTCAAAACTAAAACACTGGTGGGCGCCATCCTCGCAGGCTATATAGCAAAGATTGCACTTGACGCAGTTCTCGTTGTTAACCCGGGCGACAACATCGTAATTGAGATCGAGGTTTCCCCAGTCAGTAACGCGCCCGACCGATTTGCCGATGATGTCATGGACGGACTCAAAGCCCTTATCGTCGAGGTAATTGTTTAGGCCGTCGAGCATGTCCTCGATGATCCGGTAGCCGTAATGCATCACTGCGGTGCAGACCTGGACATTGTTTGCGCCGAGGAGCAAAAACTCGACAGCGTCCTTCCAGTTCGAAATCCCGCCGATGCCGCTGATCGGAACATCTACCTCGCCATCGCGGCCCAGTTCCGAAACCATGTTGAGGGCGATCGGTTTGACGGCCGGCCCACAATATCCGCCGTGAGCAGCCATACCGTTTACATTCGGAAAGGGAATCATCGTGTCGATATCGACACCAATAATCGAATTGATCGTATTGATCAATGAAAGCGCATCGGCTCCTCCCCTCACGGCTGCCCGCGCGGGCGGCACGATATCCGTCACATTCGGAGTAAGTTTCACGATCACAGGCAGATCCGAGACTTCCTTGACCCACTCCGTGACCATGCATGTATATTCGGGAACCTGGCCCATCGCCGCACCCATTCCGCGCTCGGACATTCCGTGCGGACAACCGAAATTGAGTTCGAATCCGTCCGCGCCGGTATCCTGAGATTTCTTGACGATCTCGTGCCACGCCTCGCGTTTCGATTCGACCATCAAAGAGATGATTACCGTGTGGCCGGGATATTTCTTTTTGCATTCGGCGATTTCTTTGAGGTTCACTTCAAGCGAACGGTCCGTGATCAGCTCGATATTGTTGAGTCCGATCATACGGTTTGAGCCATGATCGATCGCCGCCAGCCGCGACGAGACATTAACGATCGGCTCGCCGAGCGTTTTCCAAACCGCACCTCCCCAACCGGCGTCAAATGCGCGCTCGACCATCGAACCCATATTCGTCGGCGGCGCCGAAGCCAGCCAAAAAGGATTCGGGGAAGTTATTCCGGCGAAGTTTGTTGTTAAATCTGCCATAAGAAATCATCCACTAAGCGCACTAAGTTCACGAATTAAGCTTTCTTCTTTTCGTTTTTGACCTTTATCCTGATTCTGTCTTTGAAGAGAAATTGGTAAAGAAATATTGCAATCAAGATTACTATTAGGGCTCGTGTAAATGACCACCCGTCAATGGACACAAATCCGGTTTCAAATTGCCATAAACCACGAAAACCATCGAGGCGCAGGGTATTTGGTGGCTTTGCAGCCAACTTATCTGACAAAAAGGAATCCGGTATTTTCGCTGAATCTCCGATCAATTGTTCAACTTTTCCTCTATTGCCCAATTCGAAGAATGATCCCGGGTATAGTGCTAAAACCATTGGTTCCTCGGCATATCTGATCAGCCAGATCCCCTTTTTGTTTTTAGGTGGCTCATAACGGCAAGCGAATATAGTCGAATCAAACCATGATACGGCGACTTCATTGCGAATGCTCGAGGTCCTTCTTTTTTCATCAGACAATGAACCGAACAGCCAAGCCTCAACTTCAATAACGCCTTGATGTTCGATCTGAGTCTCAAGTACTCGAGTGGAATTGAATCGAAGGGTCCCGATGACCACTAAATCTGCAGATTCAACAGCTTCTTCTATTGTCGGAAAATTGAATTTTGCCTGCACCTGCCCGGAGCAAATAAATATAATTGTAAAAATGAGGCCAATCGATCTCATAATTCCTCCCTCAGTGTACCTACGGGCACTTCGTGGATGAGCCTTGTCCTGTAAACTCAACATTCTCGCCAAAAAGCGACTTATGAATTCCCGCGGCGGCGCGCTTGCCGGCCTGCGAGGCATCGACCGCTTCGGCGCCCCCGTTTACACAGTCGCCGCCGGCGAAGACATTCTCCAGAGAAGTCCTCATCGAAGCGTCGACGACGACACGGCCTTTCTGGTCCGTTTCGATTTCGACTGCGCCGAAAAAGTCTGTCATCTTCTCCTGACCAATTGCTTTGACGATCATGTCGCAGCGAATTTCAAATACCTCGAGTGATCCGTCGTTCTTTTTGCAGCGCAACGCTTCAACCCGTCCGTTCCCAACGATTTCGAGCGGAGAAGCCTGCCAGATGAATTCCACCGCGTCGCTCTTGGCGAGTTCGTATTCGTAGTCGAACGCTGACATTTCAGCGCGGGTCCGACGGTAAACCATAATCACTTTTTCGGCGCCGAGCCGTTTCGACTGGGTAACGACGTCGACCGCGGTATTGCCCGCACCAATTACGACGATTGTTCTTCCAAGCGGGACATCATGCCACGCACGTTTCTTCACTTCTCCAATGAATTCAAGAGATTCGAACACGCCTTCATTATCTTCTCCAGGAATACCCAGATCATTGGTTTTACCGAGGCCGACGGCGACAAAAACGGCGTCATGAGCATCGCACAAATCGCTAAACGCTATCTGATCGACTACTGTGTGCTGGGTGCTTGGTACTGAGAGGGAGGCATTTCTTTCTCCTGCATTCGAGAGTTTTTTCTCCCTTCGTGGTTCTTCGTGGCCCTTAGTGGGTGAAACGCTTGTATTTAATCGAAATTCGACACCCATCCGGCCTATCATCTCGACCTCATCGAGCGAATCTTTCTGCGACATCTTGTATTCGGCCATGCCGTAAGTGTCCAGGCCGCCTGCCAACTCACGCTTCTCGTAAACCGTCACTTTATAACCAAGCCTGGCGAGGTATGTCGCACACGAAAGCCCGGCGGGCCCCGAGCCGATTATCCCGACAGTTTTTCCGTTCGATTCCGGTATTTGAAACAGGTCGATATCCCCTTCGACCGCATGATCGGTCGCATAACGCTGCAAACGCGCGATCTGGATCGGTTTTTCAACAAGTGTATTCTCGACGCACGCCCCCTCGCAAAGCACCTCGACCGGGCAAACCCTCGCACAGCTCGCGCCGATAGGATTCGCGTCAAAAATTACGCGTGCCGAACCTCTTAGATTTTCGCTCGCGATCTTTTTGATAAACGAAGGAACGTCTATGTGGGTGGGACAAGCGTGGGTGCATGGGGCGTCGTAGCAATAGAGACAGCGGTTTGCCTCAAAAAGCGCCTCCGCCTCCGTCATTTTGGGATCGATCTCGGCAAAATTCGCCTCGATCTCCGCGGTTGAAAGTTTGGTCTTGTAGTCTGGCATCTTTTCCAAATAGATTCACGTTTCAAGTTTGTTTCCGCGCCATTTTCAGCTTGGGATTCTGGGCGTGACTGCTGGCAACAATAATCACATTTGAAACCTGGAACTTGAAACGTGGAACTTGAAACCTGGAACTTGGTTAGATCTCCGCGTCGGCCTCGATCTCGATCAGCATCTTGGGGTCTATCAATGCCGACACTTCGACCATCGTCGTCGCCGGCATGATGTCGCCAAAGTATGTCGCATGAGCCTTGCCGTATTCCTCCCAGCGAGAGATGTCAGTTACAAACATGCGCGTTCGGACGACATGCTCGAGGCTCGCATCGAGCGCGATCAAAGCCTTTTCTAAATTGCGGATGATCTGGACCGTCTGCGCGTAGGCATCGCCCTCACCGACCAGATTACCGTCTTCGTCCGTGGCCGTCGTGCCGGTGACATAGATTCGATTTTCGACTTTGACCGCGCGGGAGTAGCCGACTATCTTTTCCCATTTTTGTCCGGAGGAATAGTTGGTTCTGTTTTTCATATATTATTCCCAGGCCTTGGTACGAGCTCGGTTTGTAGTCCGTGGGGCTTATGTGATACCGGCACTCTTATAACCGCCCACTACCCCACATATCACAGGCCCTTAATTTTCTACCCTAACAAAATACTTCCCATCATACCGGTAAACGATTTTTTTATCAGTGACGCGCCCCTGCGGCGTTTTGTCGTCTTCGATGACGACCGGGAAACTGATCGTCTTCGATTTCGGATCATACTTAAAAAGCCGTACCGGGTATTCCTCGCGATCGCCCAGTGTAAAAACATCATATCCAAAACTGATCGAGTCGGTCGGGCCCGATTTCGTTTGAATAATCTTTACCCCATCCGAAAGCAGGTTTTCGTTTATTTGATATGCCCCGATCGATGCCCCGTGATAGCTAGATGAAAGGACAGAGGTGGAACTGACAAGATAAACGGTGCCGGTCTTCGTACCGATATTGTAAATCACATTTACAAAACTCTGCGGATCGCCCTCTTCATGAAACGTAGCTTTTGAACGAACGCCATCTAGCCCCCGGTATTGATACACATTGTCGTACATATGCATCGTCCCGCCAGACAGCGTGTCCCAGGAATAGATCCGCAAATGCCCGTCAGAAGAGGTTTCGATCATCATTTCTTCGCCAAGTTTCGGAAACGAGTAAGCGAGTGTCGAGGCATGTTGCGAGGTGTGCTCCAAAAGCCGGTTCCGGAAGGCGATGTTTGCGTTCGCAAGTTTTGTGTCTCTTTCGTCGGAGTATTCCCCGGAATAACTCGAGTATTTTTCGATC
The DNA here is from genome assembly GCA_029862725.1 of Acidobacteriota bacterium. Classification (GTDB taxonomy): domain Bacteria; phylum Acidobacteriota; class Blastocatellia; order Pyrinomonadales; family Pyrinomonadaceae; genus Aridibacter. The sequence continues at coordinate 5,916 of JAOTWT010000109.1, forward strand.
TCGGCCATAAGACCGACGAGTTCGTTTTCGATCTCTTCATTCGAGTGCGCGAATGTCGAGATCGAGATAGACAAAGTGAAAATAATCGTAAGTACTTTTTTCATAATGTTAATAGAACGTATGAACCGGGTTTTCGCGCGGCCTCTATTCTTGTTATTAACGAAAAGGACGCTAAATGGATTTTCATTCGTGCGTATCGCGAAACGGTCGAAAGCAAGAAATCGATAGATCAGGGTCAAGACTGATCTGGACGCACTGAGCGTCAACGCGCAACAAACAACATTCGTTTTCTCGCGACCTTCGCGTACTTTGCTTCCTGCGCGTTGAAAAAGCGAAACGCGCCTCAGTCTGCGACAAGCGAACCATAGCTGTCCGGCCGGCGGTCGCGGAAGAACTGCCATGTATTCCGGACCTCCCGAATAACATCCATATCGAGGTCCGCAACGACCAGCTCGTCCTTGTCGCGAGAGGCCTCGGCGATGATTTGTCCGCGCGGGTCGCAGAAGTAACTCTGGCCGTAAAACTCGCCAATGTCCCAAGGCTGCTCGTGACCGACGCGGTTGATGGCGCCGACAAAATAGCCATTCGCAACGGCGTGCGCAGGTTGTTCGAGTTTCCACAAATACTCGCTCAGGCCGGCGACCGTCGCCGATGGGTTAAAGATGATCTCCGCACCATTCAGTCCCAAAGCGCGGGCGCCTTCCGGAAAATGCCGGTCATAACAAATATAGACGCCGATTCTCGCGAAAGCCGTGTCAAAACATGGGTAGCCCAAATTGCCAGGACGAAAATAGAACTTTTCCCAAAATCCCGGCGCGACATGAGGAATGTGGTTCTTGCGGTATTTACCGAGGTATTTTCCATCTGCGTCGATAACCGCCGCAGCGTTGTAATAGATTCCCGACATCTCCTCTTCATAGATCGGGACGATCAGGACCATGCCCTTTTCTTTGGCGACGGACTGCATCATCTGGACAGTGGGGCCGTCGGGAATCCGCTCGACCGCCTCGTACCACTTTGTTTCCTGTTCGGCGCAAAAATACGGCGTCGTAAAGATCTCCTGAAAACAAAGCATTTGAACGCCTTGCGAAGCCGCCTCTTCAACCATCGTCATCTGGTGATCAATATTTGCCTTTTTTATCTCATCGATCGTCGAGTCGGGCGAGCCCTGGTTGGCCGCCTGTATAAGTCCGCATTTTATTTTTCTACTCATATCGTTTTCATTGACCATTGACCGGTCGGATCCAGGCCGCCTTGACGCCGCTCGCTACCGCAAGCGGCACTGATCGCCATCGGCTACCACCGACGGTTCTGATTTATCGTCGATCGACGAGTCGGGCGAGCCCTCTTGGCCGCCTGTATAAGTCCGCATTTTATTTTTCTACTCATATCGTTTTCATTGACCATGGACCGGTCGGATTCAGGCCGCCTTGACGCCGCTCGCTACCGCAAGCGGAACTGATCGCCATCGGCTACCGCCGACGGTTCTGATTTATCGTCGATCGTCGAGTTGGGCGAGCCCTCTTGGCCGCCTGTATAAGTGCGCATTTTGTTTTTCTACTCATAGTTTTCGTCAAAAAGTAAATCGAAAAATCGTAAATCGCTAATCGCAAACCGGGAATCGCAGTTCTTACCGTGATTTCGCCCGCTTCTTTCGGAACTATTTACGATTAACGATTAACGATTAACAACCAGTTAGCTCATCCAGTTGACACCCGCCTCGGGATTCCATTTGGTCGTAGTCTTCTTGAGCTTGGTCCAAAACTCGATCGAACTCTTGCCGGTGATATCGTTTGAGCCGAACCGGGATTCGTTCCAGCCACCGAACGAAAACGGTTCGCGGGGGACCGGTACTCCAATGTTAATACCGATCATGCCGGCCGAAGCGCGCTCCATGACATATCTGGCCATTCCCCCGTCGTTTGTATAGACCGAAGACGCATTGCCGTATGGGTTTGCGTTCTCGATCGCGATCGCTTCATCGACCGTATCTGTTCTCATGATTGAGATTACGGGGCCAAAGATCTCTTCGGTCGCGACCGACATATCCGGCGTGACGTAATCGATCACTGTCGGGCCGACATAGGTCCCGCCTTCCTTGCCTTCAACCGTCGCACCGCGTCCGTCGACAAGGATCTTCGCGCCGTCCTTTTCAGCCTGAGTGATGTAGCCCTCAATTCGTTCCTTTGCTTCTTTTGAGATCACGGCGCCGAGGTTTACACCGGGGACCACTTTTCTTGCCTCGTCGCAGATGCGATCGATAATCCCGTTCATCTCTCCAACCGCGACCATCGCAGACGCGGCCATGCAACGCTGACCGGCGCAGCCCGACATCGATGCCGTAACGTTCTCG
>JAOTWT010000447.1 GCA_029862725.1 Acidobacteriota bacterium
GCACACGACACGGACCCCGAGAAAGAAAAAACCGGCCGTGCGAAAACACCGGTCGCCTAAAACGACTCGCGGCAGCATGAGATGAGAGTAATGATCGCGGCCGGCGGAACCGGCGGACACATTTATCCTGGCATCGCGGTGGCGAATGAAATTGTCGCCCGGGATCCGGAAAACGCGGTGCTATTTGTCGGTACGGCGAAAGGGCTTGAGGTACGGATCGTACCGGAAAGCGGTTTCGAGCTCGCGTTGATCGATAGTTCGGCGCTAAAAAGCGTAGGAATCGCGGGCAAGATCAAGGGGGTTTTGAAGTTGCCGAAGAGTTTCTTTGAGGCCCGCGGCCTGATTCGCAAATTTCGCCCGGATGTTGTCGTCGGTGCAGGCGGATATGTGACCGGAGCGGTGTTGATGGCGGCGTGGTTTTCAGGTATCCCGACGCTCGCAATGGACTCGAACGCGTTGCCCGGGTTCACGAACCGCCGGCTTGCGATGTTTGTCACGAAAGCGGCGCTGACGTTCGAAGAAGCGCTGCCCTATTTTGGAGAAAAGGGCGTAGTGATCGGTAACCCTGTCAGACAGGAGTTCTTTGACATTCCCCCAAAAGTGCGAGGGGAAAAACTGGAGTTGCTCTTGTTCGGCGGTTCGCAGGGCGCGAGAGGTATAAACCTCGCGATGGTCGACGCGCTGGATCATCTTGAAGGATACAAAGACAGGCTTTCGGTAACCCACCAGACCGGAAAGTACGATTTTGAGACCGTCCTGGACGGTTACCGGAAAAAGGGCTGGGACGAGGCAGATATAAGGGAATATATCAGCGATATGATCGGCCAATTCAAAAAAACGGACCTGATCGTTTCCAGGGCGGGGGCGACGACCAGTGCCGAGCTTGCGGCGGGGGGAAAAGCCGCGATCATGGTGCCTTTGCCAACGGCCGCCGACGACCACCAGCGGAAAAATGCCGAGGCCCTGGTCGCAAACGGTTCAGCTCGTATGGTACTGCAAAAGGATCTAAACGGAGAGGCTTTGGCGAAACTGATAATCGAGTTTATCGAATCGCCGGAGAAGATTGAAAAGATGGAAAAAGCCGCGAGAAAGCTCGCAAAGAGGGATGCTGCCGAAAAGGCGGTGGATCTCATAGAGGATTTGAGTTCTGAGGCCTGAGCAGTGGTGGCCGGGGACGGTTGACTGCCGACTCACGGTTTCGACTCTGGCTGAATTCACGAACCGCCGTTGGCGCGGTATATCGTCGCCCCGCGTGCAGCGAAGCGGAACAGGGAGTCAGGTGAGAATTGGAAGGATGCTTGAACCATTGCCATTATCAGATTCGGATTCGAAATCGCCTCAATCGCGCGAGAGACTTTTCAGATATCTGCAAAAGCACTGCACCAGTACTAATTAATATATGTTTCGACACGTAAAAAATATTCATTTCATCGGCATCGGCGGCATAGGTATGTCCGGAATCGCGGAAGTGCTTTGCAATCTGAAGTTCAATGTCTCAGGTTCTGATCTCAACCGCTCCAAGAACACATCCCGGCTTGAGACCCTTTTTGGCATCAGGATTCACGAGGGGCACGCCGCTGAGAACGTAGGCGATGCCCAGGTGGTTGTTTATTCGTCCGCGGTCAGTGCCGACAATCCGGAAGTCGTCGCGGCAAAGGAAAGAAAGATACCGGTTATCCCGAGGGCCGAGATGCTCGCCGAGTTGATGACCCTCAAGCCCTATTCGGTCGCGGTCTCGGGGTCGCACGGGAAGACCTCGACGACATCGATGGTTGCCACAGTGCTCGGTCACGCGGGCATCGACCCAACCACGATCGTCGGAGGCGTTGTCGACACCCTGGGTTCAAACGCGAAACTTGGAAAGAGCGATTGGTTTGTCACGGAAGCCGATGAAAGCGACCGTTCGTTCCTGATGCTCTACCCGACAATTGCGGTGATCACGAACATCGACCGTGAACACATGGAATCCTACAAGGGGATGGAAGACGTTGTTCAGTGTTTCACCGAATTCGCGCAAAAAGTGCCTTTTTACGGGGCCGCGGTCCTTTGCCTGGACGATCCGAACGTCCAGTCGATCATACCCAACATCAAAAGGAGAATCGTTACCTACGGATTTAGCACGCAGGCCGACGTTTCGGCGGACGAAATAGAATTCGGCGATGATTTCGGCTGCTCATTTACCGTGATGAAGGGTAACGAAGCTCTCGGACGCATCCACCTCCCGGCACCGGGAAAACACAATGTTTATAACTGCCTTGCCGCAATCGTCGTCGGTCTCGAACTAGATATCGAATTTCCGGTGATCGTTGAGGCGTTTAAGTCGTTCAAGAATGCGAACCGCCGGTTTCAGCATAAAGGGGATGTCGCAGGGATTACGGTATTTGACGATTACGGCCATCATCCGACCGAAATACTCGCAACTCTTTCGGCGGCGCGCAACAGTTCATCGGGGCGCCGCGTGGTGGTTGTCTTTCAGCCTCACCGGTATTCACGAACACAGGATTTGATGGAAGACTTCGCCACCTCGTTTAACAACGCGGACGTCGTCAGGATTCTCGACATATACCCGGCCAGCGAGGAGCCAATCGAAGGGATCACGGCGGGGGTCCTGACATCCAAAATAAAAGAATTCGGCCATAAGAATGTGAAGTACATCGGCGGCGTCGAAACTGCTGCCGAATTGATCGCCGGCGAACTTGAAAAAGGCGATCTGATGATCACGCTCGGGGCCGGCAGCATTACGAATCTTTCAGACGAGATACTCAAAGTTTTGGAGGAGAAAAATGGCTAGAAGAAAAACGACACGAAAACGACGCACGGCAACCACGGTCCGAAGACAGGCCCGCAGGAAGAGAGGATCGGACAAGTTGATCAATTTCTTTGTTCCGCTTTTCCTATTAGTGTGTATCGTCTCATGCCTTGCGGCTGTTCTGTTTTACGGTTTCAGATCCGTCGCCGCATCCTCGTTTTTTGAAATTGAAGAGATTGAGACATCCGGGCTGAAGAATGTTTCGCGCGAAAGCGTGGCAAAGATCGTTAGGTCCGGCGTCGCCGGTAAAGGCGTTTGGGAAGCGGATTTGGAAGAAATCCAAAAAGAGATCGGAAGAATCGATTATGTCCGGCACGTAAGC
>JAOTWT010000448.1 GCA_029862725.1 Acidobacteriota bacterium
CAATTTGACGAGCATGATGTCCGATTTCGCGTGTGTGACAACGGCATCCGTTACTTCGCCCAGAATCTTTTGCCGTGTGGTCGCATACCCCTTCCAGCCCATGATTATGAGCTCGCAGTCCCTTTCGCGTGCTGTTTCGAGGATGGCCCTTGCGGCGTTGTGCCCGATGCGCACGAGAGTGGTGATCGGCACACCCAAACCGGCCGCACGTTCGTGTGCCGGTTCGAGTATTTCGCGTTCTTTTTCGGCCTGAGATTCTTCTTCCGAGGGGGGCAGTTGTTCGGGAACAACTGCGACTCTGAGTGCGACGATCTCTCCATCCCGTTCTGATGCAATCGCGCCCGCCATATCGATCAAAGCCGGAACATTTGCCGGATTTGCCAGCGGGACCAAAATACGAAATTTGCCGCCCTCAGGTGCAAATCGTCCGATCGCGACCCGTGAGGGTGCTCCGGGAAGTACCTTCTCTGCCGGCTCGTAACCCTTCCACGTGAGAAACGCCAGAAATCCGAGGGCCAAAGCACTCACGGCCATTGCCACGGGAACGATGTGGTGCATGATCTGGCTGAACAAATAAAGATTCGCAACGATTCCGAGGATGGGAAGCAGCGGTACGAACGGCACCCGAAACGGCCTTTCTAAATCGGGAAATTTTTTCCGGTGATAGATCAGCCCTGCATTTACGATAATCAATACCAGCAACAGCACAGTATCGGCAAAGTGGGCCAGGTCTTCGAGCGGCAGGGCAAGTGAAAAAAGCAGTATCGTACCGCCTACCAGTAGGATCGCAATAACCGGCGTGTGCGTCCGGGAGTTGATCCCGCCGATCTCTTCCGGCAGATGCTTCATATGGCTCATCGAAAGCGTCACGCGTGAGCCCGCCATTATGGATGCATTCGAGGCCGAAATCATTGAAAACAATGCACCTCCAACGATTACCATTCCTCCGATCGGACCTAAAAACTGGCGCGCGGCGGTCCCCATCGCGGCTTCATCGTATTCAGTCAGCCCGGCTGCGACAACGACCAGCACGACAAGCGTGTATAACACCGTGACAAGGCCCATCGATATAAAGATCGCCCTCGGTATCGTTTTCACAGGGTTTTTTACTTCACCCGCCGTCGCGGCAATCGCGGAAAACCCGAAAAAGGTGATAAACACCATCGCCGCCGTTCCGCCAATCTTCAGAATATCTGTGCTGAAGCGGTCCGCGATCAATTCAAAACTGACGCTGCCCAAGCCGCCGGCTACGAACCAGACCAAAAGTATTACCTTTCCAACGGTAATCACGACCTGAAAGGTTCCGCTCTCCTTTGTTCCTTTGATATTCAAAAGAGTGAGCAGGATCAGAAAGACAACACCCGCCAAAGACTCGAACGGTGTGTGCCAGATGAATTCGTAAAAATAGCTCGAAAGGCTTGCGATATAGAAGGCGCAGGATGAGGTGTAACCCAGCATCAGCGACCAGCCGACAAAATACGCGACGGGGGCCGGAAAAGTCTTCCGGGCGTAGAGATAACCTTCGCCCGAGTGCGGATAGATCGATACGAATTCGCAATAGGTTAATGCGGTAAAGAGTGCGACTACGGCAGCGACCAGAAATGCAAGTATTGCGGCCGAGCCGACATTTCTGACGGCGAGTCCGGAAAGCGTAAAAATTCCGGCGGCAATCATCGTCCCGACGCCTATCGCAAGAGCCGTAGTGAGGCCAAAATCCCGGCTCAATTCGGTCTGGATTTCAAAACGGCCTTGATGATCCTCGCTCATAACTTCGCACTCGCCGCTTTCATCCGACTGTTCACGAAAGCGCAAGACCAAAGAATGATAAATCCTTGATCGTGAATAGTAAATCGCGAATGGCGGCGCGCGCTTGCTCCGCCTGCCGCCATCTTCCTAACGCGGCCAACTCAGGTCCTACAATACTCCCCGAAGAGCCTTCCCGGTGTAGCTTTTCTTGCTTCGTGCGACCCTTTCCGGTGTGCCCTGGGCGACGACTTTGCCGCCTTTGTGGCCGCCCTCCGGGCCGAGGTCGATGACGTGGTCGGCGGATTTGATGACATCCAGGTTGTGTTCGATGACGATCACCGTATTCCCCGTATCGACAAGCCTTTGCAGCACATCGAGAAGCTTCCGGACATCCTCGAAATGGAGGCCCGTCGTTGGTTCGTCGAGAATATAGATCGTCTTTCCGGTCGCGCGCTTCGAAAGCTCTTTGGAAAGCTTTACGCGCTGGGCTTCCCCGCCGGAGATCGTCGTCGCAGACTGGCCGAGTTTCAGATAACCGAGGCCGACATCAAGCAGCGTCTGGAGCTTCTGCTTGATCGAGGGAATGTTCTCCAGAATCGGAAGCGCATCCTCGATCGTCGTGTCGAGAAGATCGGCGATCGAAAGGCCCTTGAATTTCACCGAGAGCGTCTCGCGGTTGTATCGCGAACCGCGGCAAACATCGCATGTGACAAAGACATCCGGAAGGAAGTTCATTTCAATCCGCTTCATGCCGGCGCCTTCGCACGCCTCGCAGCGGCCCGCTTTTACGTTGAAAGAAAACCTGCCCGCCTTGTAACCGCGCTCGCGGGACTCCGGGAGCATTGCGTAAAGATCGCGGATCGGCCCGAAGACGCCCGTGTAAGTCGCGGGGTTCGATCGCGGCGTACGGCCGATCGGTTTCTGGTCGATCTCGACGATCTTGTCGATGTTCTCGACACCCTCGATCTTTCGGTGCTCAAGCGGTTCCTTGAGCGATTTGTAGATCTCTCTGGCGAGCGCCCGGTAAAGGATCTCGTCGACCAATGTCGATTTACCCGAACCCGAGACGCCGGTCACGACCGTAAAGACACCGAGCGGGAATGTGACGTTGATATTCTTTAAGTTGTGCGCCTTGGCACCCCTAACGACGATGTTTTTGCCGTTTGGCGACCGGCGTACGTCGGGCACGGCGATCTTTACTTCTCCCGAAAGGTATTTCCCTGTAAGCGACTTTGTGTTCTTCAACAACTGCTTCGGGGTTCCCTTTCCGACGACTTCGCCGCCGTGCGTACCCGCCCCCGGTCCAAGGTCGATCACAAAATCGGCCTGCTCGATGGTCTCCTCGTCATGTTCGACGACGAGGACCGTGTTGCCGAGGTCAC
>JAOTWT010000033.1 GCA_029862725.1 Acidobacteriota bacterium
GGTTTGGCAATCTCAGTTGGTTTTGCAGCCCGGACCGGCGTGGGTCTGCGTTCGAGGTCCGCTTTTTTCGCTCCCGGATCCCCGACTGTTTCGATCTCCCCTTTTTCCGATACGCTTGAAGGTATTTTTTCAGCCTCCGGACTTGTCGCTTGCTTTGAACCCGTATCCACGGACGGATTTGCGTTCACACTTCCAATTTTCGAATATTTAGCCGCGCCAGGGGCGTCATCGGCTTTTGCAGGGGGCCCGGTATTTGCAGAGGCGATTTTTTGCAGCTTTTTGTCGTCGGAATCGACGGATCCGGGTGCTTCGTTTGAATCTTTATTTTCAGCTTTGTTTTCGAAGTCCTCTGCCTTTTTTGGTTCTTGTGCCGGCGGAGTCGGAGCGATCTGATCGATGGGTCCCGGGGTCGCTGAGGATTCCGGGAAAATTGCTTTTTTGGCTTTCGAGCCCGCTGCGGATCGGTCTGAAGGCACCTTGCTGTAGCCGACCGGCTTATTCAAGTTTGCTATTTCAACCGGCTTTTCTCCAGTTGGCGCCTTTGCTTCTTCAACGACTTGATCAGGTGGCACAAACACGCCGTTTGCTTTCACCCTGGTGTATTCGGACGGTACCCTGTCCGATTCTCTGATGGGAGCGATTGCGTAGTTCTGTCGCAACAGGGTACCGCCGCCTAGAGGGGTGTTGAGTAGTCGGGTCCAGCCCCTTGCGGACCGCCGGCGCCTATCGTCGATCAGGTAATAACCCTTAGGTAAGGTGATCGGATCGAGCGACAGGACGATCGATCCTGCCTCAACTGCCGGGAAACTGTAAAGTCCTGCTGAATCAGTGGTTACCGATCGTCCGTCAACTGTGAAAATTCGTGCGCCGACGACCGGGCGTTCTCCCTTGTCAAAGTTTCCGTTGAGGTTTCGATCTTCGAAGACCCTGCCGATAATCAGCTGCCGCATCGAGAACACTCCGCCTCTGACGCGCACCGCCGCTCTTACAGGCGAGGTGGAAACCTCGCTTCCGTCGGGCTGAAAACCATTTGCCAGCGCAGAATTGTAGTGGGTCCCCTCCGCGGCGTCCGCGCCGATCCGGACGCGGTAAGAAATCGTCACCGACGCACCCGCGGCGAGAGTGCCCAAACTGAAGGTCAGGGTGTTTCCATCAAGCACCGGCCGGTTATCGACAACGTTGCCAGCGGATTCGATTCGTGCAGTGTTCTCGATATAACCGAACGAAACCGGTAAAGTATCGCGCACGACTACATCGTCAATCGCTGATGCGGCGGAATTCTTTAGCTGAACCCTGTAAGTTACTATGTCTCCGATCTGCGCCGACGATTTGTCCGCGCTTTTATTGATCTCGAGCGTCGAAACCTCAAACATAGGGATGTTAAAGACGAGTGCCGCAAGAGAGTCGATCCGGACTGTCTGCCGGGTCAGTTGAAATCCGCCGGGAACCGCTACCGCCTGACCGTCAAGCGCCCTGATCGTGGCGCGAAAGAATTCGTTCTCATCGCCGCTGGACTCGATCGTCACCTCCATCAAACGCGATCGGAAGCTCGGTGCCGTCGCCGTGATAAAATATCGCACCGGGGCATTAGGACTTCCCGTCTGATTCGAATCGAGGCCGAAGCTGAACTCACCTGAACTGTTGGTAATAAAAGGATTATCGTTTTCGGGATTGGTCTCGAAACCGCGCTTCGGATTAAGCGGAAGTGGCGTGCCAACCTCGTCTGTTGCGATCGTCACGATTGCGCCGCCGATCCTCACGCCGCCGCCTGAGTTCCCCGCATAGACGACACCGACCGGATTTACGACGACGATCGCCTCCGACGATTTAACAGATGGGGCGTTTTCAGCACCCAGATTCGCAAAATTTACAATTCCGTTCCCGCTCGGACCAGTTCCGCCCAGAATCGCTCGAAATTCTATCTGAGTAACGGCGTCGGGAGCAATGTTCGGGATTTTTACATCGATCCGGGCAGCCGTTGCGGTTCCTTCGTCAGAATCGTCCGCATCGGAAAGCAGACGTCCGTTTAACCTTAGTGTTTGTGGTACATATCTTAGTCCTGACGGCAAATCATCGGCGATCAGAACCTGTCTGGCAGCCACCGAGCCGCGGTTACGGAATAGAATCTTGTAATTGAGCGTCTGCCCCGGAGCCGCGATATACCTTGGGCGGTCCTCGACGAGTTTGACGGGCGGTAAATTAGGGTCGTTCGGCGATGTCAGAACCACGCCGTTACCAACGATGTTGATTATGGCGCCGCTGTCCCGGGCATATGTTTTGGAATTCGGATTCGTCCGCGACGAACGTGCCGAAAGATTGATAAAAACCAGCGCGCGAGGTGTCAAAGGCCCGGTTTCAATGGCGTACAGGACATTGATGCATTCGCCGGGAGCGAGTTCGGGAGACGGTGTCTGGTCGAGAGAAACCTCAGTGTCACCGGGCGTTATCGTCCCGGAATTGTCAATATCGAAATAGATTTGACTGATTGTCGCCGACGAAGAAATACGCGATTCAGTCGGAACAATTGAATCTGCCGAATTTCCCGTATTACAGACGCGGAATACGCGGGTCACCTGTGCGTTTGGCGCGATAATCTCAGAAGGCTCGGTTTCATCCGGTGTCACCGAAACCGCCGGAACCGCAAGGACCGTTACTTGCACGGTTTCCGAAACTGTCTCGTACGAATTCCCCTCGTTGTCCTCGTAATTGGCGCTTGCGCGATTGACAATTACCGTACCGGCCGGTGTTTCTCCGTCATTAGAAAGCGTATTTCCGGAAAAAACCGAGAACAAAACCACAAGCGCAAAAACACGAAAAACCGCCGAGCGGATTTTATTGTCTTTTAGCTTTGAATTGATCGAAACCATGAAATTTCGAAAGAAATTAGGTTTGCAAATTGAAGAGAAGACAGCGGTTAGCCGATTATCTATTTAACTAACCGCCGTCTTGTTTAAGGTTTGGGAATCCAGCTTAGTTGATGGTCCGCTGGAATGAGAATGCTCCGCCTGCCTGTGGCGCGAGCGTCGGGATTGTGTCGACGAGCAAGGATGAACCCGCTGAATCGCCTGTGATCGATCCGCCACCCGTATCGGCGGCAGAACCGACGATATGAGTCGTCGTCGCACCCCACGTATTCGGCGCGGCGTTACCGTCCTCGGTAATGACGATGTTGCTAAGCGTCAAAGTACCGTTTCCGGTTCCACCGGTCGAGGTGATGTTGGTGTAGCCGATCGTATAAGCAATAACCGCGCCGGGCACGGCATCGGTCGCCCCTCCGACACCTGTGGAATTGACCACCGTGTAGGATTTTGTCATTCGCAGAGCACCGGTATAGAGCCGGTCAATGGTCTCGTTGAATGCAGCAGGCGTAATCGTTGACGTTGCTCGGATTACGGACGGATAAGCCGTCAGTACAGATTGTCCGGCGGGTGCCGTTACGCGTACGAGGATGTCCGCATCTGCACCGAAATTAACCGCCAGACTAACTGTATTCGTCGTCAGGACCGTGTAAGTCAATCCCCCGTCGACACTTACCTCGACGGTAAACGAAGCAGGCGCACTTTGGCGGCTGATGACGAAAGTGTCATTGGCATTTCCCGTGTTACGGATGGTATTTCTAAAGACCACAGTACCCGCTGCCGTCGTCGAACCACCAAAGGCGACTCCCGCGATTCCCGTGTTGACCGAGAGATTCGTGTAATCGTCGTTGCTGTCGGTCGGTCCGACCGCAGTTGGCGAAGCAGAGGGCCCGATCAACACACTACCGATCCTTATCAGTGTCGTGATGACCGGAATACCGTCTCCGTCCACGTTACCCGGCTGATTGCCTTCGTCGAAAGTGGCATTTCCGTCGCCGGCGTTGGCAACAGAATCACCCGATTGATCCGTGATCTGCCCAGCGACCGTGTTTGTCGCAAACACGTCCCCGATTTGCACGATATCGAGCGTCGCATCGGCGGTTGTGATTGTCACGGCCATGTTTATCGGCGTCGAACAGGCTGCGATACCAACGCTTGCACCGACGTTAAATGCAACCCTTGTGACATCGGAAAGCTGCGCTGGGGGTGAAGTCGTCCATGTCGCCGCAGTCGGGGCCGTTGCGATTGGCGAAACCGTGTAAAGCGTACCGGCGGGGAAAGTCTGTCCCGTCGCCAAACTCGTTCCAACCGGTATCGGCGCAAAGATAAAGACTCCCGAATTCGAGCCGGCTGGTGCTCCGGCAAGTGTTATCGCGTTTGCGGGGCGAAGTCCGTTGTTGCAGACCTCCCAGCCATAGGTGATGTTTGAGCCAAGTGCTACCGGCCCGGTTGGATAAGTAAGGTTTAGCTGGACCAGCGCGTCAGTATCGACCGTTGCGGAAATGTCTCCGCGGGCTTCGCGCAGTCCATTGACAGAAACGGTGGAAACCGTCCGGACTTCGTTGGCCGATGTGTCGGCAGCCTGGTTGTCGTAAGTCGGCGCACCGGAAGCGGCGTCACCAAGCTGTACGTTGACAGTGGAGCCCGGGCTTGCACCCGCGTCGACATCGACTTCCACGAGAACATCGATGAAACCGTTTTGAAGCATGGCGGCCGATAAAACATCGGCGGCGTTACCGAGAATATCGGTGTCGCCCGCGTCAATCGTACCGCTCGTGTTAACGTCGATAACGGCTCGCGACAGCGAAGCTGAGCCCGTAAGTATAATGCTCTGACCACTTGCCAAGAAACGAACCTGATCCGAGAAGTTTCCGATATTAGTTACACGGAAGCTGTAAAGCACATTCTGCTCTCCGGGCACAATCGAAGCGTGAGTTCCGGCATCAGGCGTGATCCTAAGGCCGGAAACGTTGGCCACAGTGATCGTGACCGTATTGGAAACGGTGGAATAGTTGTTTCCCGCACCGTCTTCGTATGTGGCAGAGGCTTGGTTTACTATTTGCGTTCCGCCGGCGGTTTGGGCATAGGTTGTGCTGACAAACATCGCCAGGCCGAGTGCAAAAACCAAAAAGCGCGACGCGCGCTGCCAAATTTCCGCCACGAGATTAACTGTTATCTTGCTATTCATAGCTGTTCTCCATTTATTGTTCTTCAATTTAATCAGTGGCTTGCTTTATTTGACGCGGACACGGTAGGCGGCATCGATCTTTTCGTCGACCGCCAGCGGGGCCTTCCACTCGTATTTGAGGTGTGTGTACATCGAAACCGGAGCGGGAACCTTTTTAACCGACCCGTCGGCCTGTTTCATGTCCATCATTGGTTTCAACGAGAATTCTTTCCCGCCGTCGATGCTGTAGGTAACCCTGGACGGCTGGCTGCTTTTGGCAGAATCGGCGACAAAACTCGTTCCTTCCGGGATTCGACCGACGACGCGGTAGTTTTCAGCCGCTGCGTTGCCTTTGTTTACTGAACGGATATTCCAGTCCAGGATCTCGCCGGCATTGACTGCCTTTACTTTTTCAACCGAGAAATACTTATCTGCGCGTTGCACGACGCCTGAGATTTGAACTTTTACATCGGGCCGAAGGATGTTTAGGGCCCGCCCGATTTTTTCGTTGGTTGCGGCGAAAGCGATCATCCCGCTCAACGCAAGGATCGCGATGGCAAGTTTGAACATAAAAATACCTGGCTTTTGATCTTTCATTTTGTCTCCAAATTCGTATATTTCGGATCTTTCTCACAGAAATCCGGTAGTGAAATTGGATTGTCTGTGACAAATGTAGAATTCGTCCGCCTTGGGACTGAATCCGCGTTTATCGATCCAGATTCGGGCAGAAAAATTACGTGGATGTGACCGGAGTCCGATCTGAGTGGTTCTGTGGCTTTGTGGAAGAGGGAGATCTTGGATAACGGCAATTGCCGTGCCATTAAGAATTTACTTGAATATATCGAACTTAACTGTTGTGATACGGCTGGTTATGCATTTTGCGAATTTTGCGCCGAACTTTGGATCCTAGTCAAAAAGCATCAATAATTTGTCACAGGCGGCTTCAAAAGTGACAAAATTCGGTATTTTCTTGGTGCTCACGCGACGACAATATGCTTACCCTGTCCGGCCGGTGTCTTCCAATGAGTTCTTAATCCAGACGATACCGTGTCCGCAGTTCGTGGTTCTGAGTCATCATAACGAGCACGCCGCGGCAAGATTCTTCGATATGCCAGCCGGAAGTATCGGTGAACTGTCCTATGCTGCCGGTCCTTTACAGTATTGAGCGTCCCAGCGGCGGGCTGACCATTTTTTCCGGCGGATTGCAGATAAAGAATTAGGACCGAACCGGCATCGATGCGATCCGTGTTTCAGAAATTTCGGGCGAAAACGATCATGAGTTCGCCGATGCGGGAGCTGCGGCCGGCATTTATTAACTTCGTCGATCAGGCCGGGCTCTCGAAAACGGCATCTGACGATTCCAGCGCCTCCGGATCCAGATTGCTCAACATTGTATCCCGATGTATATACAAGAGTTCGGCGATACGGATCAGGTTGCGAGTAATACCCGCGACATTATCGCTGTCGTTGGCAAGAGATGTAGCCATCTCGCTGTCGATCAAGCCATTCCTGATCAACTCGTCGAGCCTCCCGTTTACAAGAACATCGCTCTGTTTTGCTTTCTCCTTAAGCTTCAGTAGTTTTGGCAGATGATTGAGCGGATTATCGGAGTGCCCCGTCAGGTATACACGCCTGAGCACTTTTGATACTTTTTTGCGCAGCTGGTTGTATTCTGCACGGATATGCGGGTTATCGGAGGCCATGAATTTCGAAATGTTCTTGTGGAGCCCTTTCGAGTTCTTTATCGACTCGACAATATAACGGTTGGCGACCTTTAACTCATAAATCGACGATGTTTTTTGAGCCGAAAGCTGAAATTCTCCCTGAACGCGGGTTGCAAACTCGATTATGCTGCTGTAGATCGATTTGACCTTTTGATAATAGATCGCATCGATATCCATTTTCATTTCCTCCGTCGATGCACTGATGATTTCTTTTAGCTTTTGACCCGACTTGATGTCCTCGCGGTGTATGTTGAGGGCATGCGATACAATCTCGAAGCACGGGCCTTCGAACAGCCTTTTCGTCTCGTCGAACAAAGCGCGGATCGCGGTTTGTGGATACTTCAAAGCGCTTTCGCTCAGATATTTAGGCTCATCGATATCACGTTCGGGATCTTTCGTCTCTGGGACCATCCATTCCACGATTTTGACAATGCCCCCAACAAACCAGATCAGGACGAGTGTGTTAAAAACATTAAACGCAGTATGAAACGCGGATAGCGATACGGGAATTGCCGTCGCCGTGGCAAAAGCCGAGACTCCCTCAAAATGAACGAATGAATCGACCGTTCTCAAGAAAGGATAGAAAATAAGGAGCATCAGAATCACGCCTATCGTCTGAGAAATAAAATGGGCGCGGGCAGCCCGCTTCGCGTTGAAATTCGCTACAATCGATGCCAGATTCGCTGTAATCGTAGTCCCGATATTTTCGCCCAAAACCATTGCGGCGGCCATATCGAACGGCAGCCAACCCTCATTGCACATAACAAGCGTCAGGGCCATCGTCGCGCTTGATGATTGAATGATAAGCGTGAGAATTGTTCCGATAAGCAAGAAAAGCAGTACGGACGCAAAACCCATGCTCGTATAGGCGGTCAAAAACTCAAGTGCCTGCGGATGACTCTTGATGTCGGGAACGGAGTCTTTCAGGAACTGGAGGCCTATAAAAAGAATGGCAAAGCCAACGATAAACTTTCCCCAGTTTCTTACACTTTGATTCTTTGAGAAGGTCAGGAAAAACCCCAACCCGACCAAAGGCAGCGCGATCGCGCTCATACTGACCTTGAAACCGAGTAATGTAATCAGCCACGCGGTAACCGTCGTGCCAATGTGAGCGCCGAGAATTACGCCGATTGCCTCCGAAAGCGTCAGCAATCGCGCATTTACAAAACTGACCACCATCAAGGTGGTTGCAGATGAAGATTGAATCACGGAGGTGATAAGAAACCCCGTCGAAACGGCAAAGACCCTGTTGGAGGTCATCGTCGCCAACACGTTGCGCATCCGGTCACCGGCCGCCTCCATAAGCGAATCGCTCATGACCTTCATTCCGTAAAGAAAAAGCCCGAGCGACCCGAAAAGCGTGATGACGTCAGTAATTCCGTAGTTCATTTCGAAGCGCGTTTCCTACCTGGTCCAGGTTACAAGCAGTTATGCAAAGATACTGGCACTATAAGGCCACTTAGCGTAAGGATTCAATGTTAGTCGCCGTATTTGTTGCTATTCTAACCGATTTTAAAGATACGGGTTGCAGATGGTTAGCCTCGAATCCTATTTGAATTGAAAACGAATGTATATGATCTGAATCACACCCATCTGTTCTTTATAGGTGATATATTGGCAAATCGGTGTACAATAACTCAAATCTCATGAAATGAATCAGCGACGCCTATGGAAACCTTTTATTTGGTTATAGTTATCGTTTTGTTCTTCCTTGCGATATCCGACCTTATCGTCGGTGTCAGCAATGACGCGGTGAACTTTCTCAACTCAGCGGTAGGATCAAAGGCCGCGAGTTTTCGAATCATCATGGCCGTTGCGGCTGTCGGGATCCTAATCGGATGTACGTTTTCGAGCGGAATGATGGAGGTTGCAAGAAAAGGGATTTTTCACCCGGAACATTTCTATTTTTCCGAGATCATGCTCCTCTTTTTGGCGGTGATGATCACTGACGTGGTGCTGCTCGATGCGTTTAACTCGTTCGGTATGCCGACCTCTACCACGGTTTCGATTGTTTTCGAACTACTGGGAGCGGCGAGTGCGTTTGCGTTAATCAAGGTTTATACCGAAATAAATCCGCTCGAACTAAGCGAATACATAAACACAGGCAAGGCGCTGGCGATTATTTCCGGCATCCTGCTGTCAATCGTCGTCGCGTTCACAGCGGGCGTAATATTTCAATATCTGACCCGTTTGCTGTTCTCTTTCGACTACAAAAAGAGCTTCAAGTTTTTCGGCGGGATCTGGTCGGGGTTCGCGATTACGGCAATTACCTACTTCATCCTCGTCAAGGGCGTAAACGGTGCGTCGTTTATGACCGCCGAAATGAAGGAAGGTATCCAGGATAATGCGTTCTTGATAATCTCCGTTAGCTTTGTTGCGTGGTCAGTGATACTCCAGGCTGCGGCATGGCTGACGAACCTGGACATCCTCAAATTCGTGGTGCTTGTCGGGACCTTTTCGCTTGCAATGGCATTTGCCGGCAACGACCTCGTAAATTTTATTGGCGTACCGCTGGCCGGCTTCAATTCATATGAGCTTTTTTCCGCCGGACAAGCTCTGCCGGAACAATTTCAAATGGGCGGGCTCGCGGGTAAGGTTCCAACGCCGACCATCCTTCTTCTCCTGGCCGGCGCCGTAATGGCAATCACGCTGTGGACCTCCTCGAAGGCGAAAACCGTTGTTAGAACCTCTCTCGATTTGGGGCGTCAGTATGACGGCCATGAACGATTTACCTCACATGCCGCGTCGAGGAGCCTGGTGCGTACCTTTAGTACTTTTGCCCTCGCGGTTAACAATTTACTGCCACGAAATTTGAAGAACTGGGTCCTGCTGAGGTTTGACCAGCGCCCGTTTGTTGCCAAACAGGCACATCTCGGAAGCGACGCCCCGTCTTTCGATATGATCCGCGCTGCAACAACCCTTGCCGTTGCCAGTATTTTGATATCCATAGGGACGGCCTGGAAACTTCCGCTATCGACGACCTATGTGACGTTTATGGTCTTTATGGGAACATCGCTCGCCGATGGAGCGTGGGGTCGCGAAAGTGCGGTGTACAGGGTCTCGGGCGTGCTTTCGGTCGTCGGAGGATGGTTCTTCACGGCTTTTTCCGCATTCTCAATTGCATTCGTCATTGCAACGATACTTCATTTTGGCGGTATTCCGGCAATTGCCATCGTTCTCGCTGCGGCAGGTGTCGTTATCTACAGGACACACCGATTCCACGGTAAGCGGCTCGAGGAGCAGGTCGAGTTTGAAAAGAGTATCGCGGAAGGGACTCTTTCGAGAGCCGATGTCCTCGGCGTTACAGCGAGAGGGCTCGATAATATCCTCGAAGGGCTGATGGAAATCGTGGACGAGACCCTCGCAGCACTCGAGAAAGAGGATCTCGCAAAACTTGGCCGAATTTACAAGGAATTTATTTATCAGCACAAGCGCACGAAACGCGTTAAAGATCTGATGAATGACACTCTTGAGAAGATCGAAGACGACGATGCCGCCCACTTCTACATCCTGACCGCGGATTATCTTAATGAAATGGCGCATCATGTTGAACGAATAATAAAACCGAGTCTTGAGCATGTGGACAACAACCACAAACCGCTATTGCCGGTACAGATCGAAGAATTGAGTTCGGTAAACGAGGAGTTGAAAAAGCGGATCCGCGGGACAGTCCGTTTGTTTGGTACTTTTGGCGAGGAAGAACCTGACGAGACGCTGAAGTACCTTAAGCCCTTTAGCAAACAATTGATGGAGGCGAGAAAACTCCAGATCAAACGCATAAAAAATCGCGAGATCGGTACGAGAAACAGCCAGTTTTATCTAAGCCTCCTGGGCGAGTTGCGCAATCTGGCGCTCTTTACGATGAGGCTTGTAAAGGTTTACGAAGACGTCATCGCCGTCCCGGTCACGGACGCTGGCGAAGACGTCCAGACCGATCAGATCGTGGCCGATGAAGCTGTGGTACCGCTATTGGAGAAAATTCCGGTCGACGACACCGAAGGCGGCGATACCAACGATCCGGAAGACCCGGAATCCGGTTCGGAGGATCGAACCGCGTGAACAGGTCAGAACATTTATGAACAAACTTTCGTTGGGCAGATTATTTTTTCTGGCGGCTGCCATTGCCGCCCTTTTTAGCGTGGCTCCCGCGCAGAAACCAATCGCTTCTTCCGATTCCGGCAAACGATCCGCGAGGCTTGTCGTTAAAAATGCAATCGTCATCAACGGTAACGGCAAACCGGCGGAAGGCCCCTACGATCTCTTGATCGAGAACGAAAGAATTTCGCGAATTGCGCGGCGGATTGACCCGGAAAAGGATGATGTCGTTTTGGACGCCGCCGGAAAATACGTAATGCCGGGCCTGATAAATCTTCACGGGCACACCCACGATGAGCGCGGAGGCGTACCGCAGCCGGTCGACTACTGCATGAAGCTCTGGCTTGCGAGCGGTATCACGACGATCCGCGATCTCGGTGCCGGGCCCAAGACGCTTGCGTGGAAAAACCAGAGCGCGAACAACGAGATTATTTCGCCGAAGATCTACGCCTACGGGGTTTTTAACCGCAGCCCTAATCCCTCGACTGCAGAGTCCGCCCGACAACGTGTGCGCGATCTCAAATCCGAGGGTTACGACGGCATAAAACTTTTCGGTGTCGACCGCGACATCATGTCGGCGATGCTGGATGAAGCCAATAAACAGGGCATGCGGGTAGCACATCATACCGGCGTCGAAGAAACCAACGCCTGGGACGACATCAGATTCGGCACGACAAGCATCGAGCACTGGTATGGCATTCCGGAAGCCGCAATGGCTTCGGGCAGACAGAACTACCCGCCGGATTACAATTACAACGACGAGATCGACCGCTTCCGATACGCCGGCCGGATCTGGCGCGAGGCAGAGCCGGAAAGGCTGCTAAAAGTATTTGAAGGGATGATCGCGAGCAACGTGGCGTGGAATCCAACCCTCAGTATATATGAGGCCTCAAGAGACCTGCAGCGTGCCCAGAACCAGCCATACTTCAAGGAATATCTTCATCCGACCCTCGAGCGGTATTTCCTGCCGAACCCCAATAACCACGGATCCTATTTTATCGGCTGGACCTCAACCGACGAGACATTTTGGAAAGAAAACTTCCGCATCTGGATGAAGGCCCTACGCGAATTTGAAACACGCGGCGGCACCATAGGCGCCGGCGAAGACGCGGGCTTTATATATCGGGTTTATGGTTTCGGGCTGATCAGGGAGCTCGAGCTGCACCAGGAGGCCGGTTTTCACCCGCTTCAGGTGATCCGCCACGCAACCGTCAACAACGCACGCATCATGGGTCTCGAAAACGAAACCGGTCGGATCAGAGTTGGATTTAAGGCGGACCTGATCGTCATCAACGGAAACCCGCTCAAGGATTTCAAGGTGCTTTATCCGAGTGGTACCGATGGCGTCAAAGACGGAAAAGTAGTCCGCACCGGCGGCGTCGAGTGGACGATCAAGGACGGGATTCCATTCCACGGTCCGAGCCTTGCGTCTGACGTTCGAAAAATGGTCTCCGACGCCAGAAGAACGCCGACGCCTTGAATACAGGAATTACCTGGGCATGATCATAGACCCTATAAACAACCGGTCCAGTCCGTTCCAATAAGCCCGGAATGTCGGATCGTCGGCGAAAAGCACGACGTGACCCCGGCCGACCGGAACATCCGCCATGTACAGCTTCCCGCCCAGGTTGGCCATCGTCGAATCCCAGACGTGGCCCATAATGTGACCATCCGGTTTGTAGGTAACGACGTTCGCACCGCGCTTTGAGAGCGACAGATGATAGTCCCCCCGAAACTGAACGGCGATCTCAGGGCGGTACCCGAGCGCGAGATATTGGTCGTTGTTGACCAACGCCTTGAAAAGAGAACCGGGTATCGGCTCAATCGGCGTTTCGCCGCCCTCCTGGTTCGTAATCATTTCCACGTCGGTGAACCGCACCTCTTCCAGTGTCGTAAACGCCGCACCGCCTTTAAGCGCGACGAGCGTCCCGCCCTCTTCGATCCAATTTCGGAGCCGATCGATTCCGCGCTTTCCGAGTGCCTCCCGGTAGCCGTTCGGGCTGCCGTCGGGCAATACGATCACGTTGTAACGGCTCAGGTCGGCGCGGGAGATCATGTTCGTCCTCACCGCCGAAAAATCGCGATCGAAACGCTGGTCCAAGACGCTGTAAACCGACCCGAATGTGACCGCCTGTGTCGGCTGTTTGGTCGCTACCATTATCCTTGGTTCTTTCAAGTCCCGCACATACTTCGACCCCAGCGAAATCCCGCCGTCGCCCCAGGACGTATTCAGCGAAACAACATTTGTGCCGTACGCCGAACCATAACGGACTATCTCTCCTGGTAGCGACTCAGGGTTTCTTTTGACCCTTGCGATGTAGGTACCCTTGTCCAGTTTTACGCCGCCAACGGTTGTGGGCAATAGCGTTATGGCTACTCTAAACCCATTTTGAAGGAGTTTTGCCGCGAGCTTCGTACCTGAATTGTGCTTCGCCGAAAACGCATATCCATAGGTGGCTTTGGCAAAACTGCCTTGCGGGGGTGGTCTGAACATCACTTTGGACATGCCCTCGACCGATATTTCGTCTTCCGTGAACGACGTTTTAACGTCGTAATGAAGCGGGAGCGCCCATGCGGTTATATCGTAGAATCCGGGACCTTCTTTGTTGGAAGCAGTCCCCAGTCTTGCGTCTCGCATTCGCCTCGCCGCAACATCGTCCATAAATGACTCTTCCATCCTGGGATCGGGCTCAAAAAGGGTCTTGATCAATCGTTTTTTTGGTTGCCGGAGCGGAATTACAAAGCTACCGGCAGGATAGGTCGACGATGCGGATGTCCGTTCAAAGTATGTTTGCGATCGACGTGCCGAAAGGTCCCTTGGCGACGAATAGACCTCGATATTGTGTCTGAGAAGAGTCTCGATCAAATCGTTTACGCGTCCCGGGTCGTCGAGTTCGTGGATCACATAACTCTTGAATC
>JAOTWT010000449.1 GCA_029862725.1 Acidobacteriota bacterium
TCCGATTCGATAAGTTTGCAGGCACGGACAGCAGTTGCGGCCTTCGGATCCGCGTTCGAGTCGACATTCGGACGGCAGCGCAGGCAGGCACGAAATCCTTTCTTTTCCGCCGTGACTTTATCGGACACAAAGATCACGTTCTCGCGTTTTGGTGTCCGCGCCGGACACGAAGGCCGGCAGAAGATCTTTGTCGTCAGGACGCATGTGTAAAATACGCCGTCGAATCGCCTGTCGTTTTCTTTTACGGCTTTCCAGAATATTTTGTCGGTCATCTTGCTCATATGAGTTCAAGGTTTTGCGTTCAAAGTTCAAAGTTCAAGGTTCAAAGTTCAAAGGTCCCTGTGGGCTGTGGGCTGTGCGCTGTGGTAGAAAGGTACTCTTTTCGAGGCAGTACGGTCCATTTTCCGTTTTCCGTTTTCCATTTGCCGTTTGCCGTTTGCCGTCCTCCATTTTCCATTCTTCATCGGATCGTTTTCACATGATATTCCCCCGCGCACATTCTTTCTATCCGAATATTGCGATAGAATTTATTTGATGGAAAACAGCGAACACGCAGTCGTACTTTTTGACGGCGTTTGCAATCTCTGCAACAGCTCGGTCAATTTCATTATTGAACGGGACAGCAGGGATCGATTTCGGTTCGCGTCGCTTCAGTCCGACTTCGGCCGGGAGATGCTCCAAAAGCACTCGCTGGACCGAGATGAGACCGATTCGGTGGTGTTGATCGAAAATGGCACGGCTTTTGTCTATTCGACGGCCGCCCTTCGCATCGCGAGGCGACTCGATGGACTTTGGCCGGCGGCCTTTGGTTTGGTGATAGTCCCGGTGTTTGTCAGGGATTTCTTTTACAAGTTGATTGCAAAAAACCGCTACCGCATTTTTGGCAAGAGGGATGTTTGCAGGATGCCGACACCGGACGACGCACGGAAGTTTATTTAGCAATTTTAAGGAACTATTTATGAAAGCAGTTTGGAACGGAACCGTGGTCGCCGAGAGTGCGGAAACAGAAGTCGTCGAAGGTAATCACTACTTCCCCGCCGATTCGATAAACAAAGAGTATTTTAAGGAATCGGAGACAACCTCGGTCTGCCCCTGGAAAGGTACCGCGAGCTACTATTCGCTGGTCGTTGAAGGCGAAACGAATGCCGACGCCGCGTGGTACTACCCGTCGGCGAAACCGGAAGCCAAAAACATCGAAGGTTACGTTGCATTCTGGAAGGGCGTCGAGGTAACCGACTAGGACTTCTCAAAATGTATTCGCTTGAAACGCTCCAATTTGAAGAGTTGCTGGAGCTCTTCGTTCGCTACTGCCGCACGCCGCTCGGTGCGGACCGCCTCGCCGATGTGCGTCCGCATACGAGCAGGCTTGAGCTGCAACGCGAGCTGGACTGTATTTCCGAGACCAAGGCGCTCCAGAAAGAAGAGATCGGCTGGTATTTCACAGAGCTGGAAGACCCATCGGATACGTTCGCGATACTCAAGATTGCAGACGCTGCGGTCGAACCCCGGCGTCTCCTCGAAGTCGCCGAACTCCTTTCGCAGGCGTTGGCGGCAAGCGCAGTTATTTCTTCAAATAAAGATGCCGCGCCAGTGCTGGCGGACATCGTTGGGGGCCTTCCCAGGGATCTGTCAAAGGTTGCCGCCAATATAAAAAGCAAGATCCTTCCGACCGGGGAGATCGACGACTCTGCTTCACCGGAGCTGAATCGAATAAGGCGCGAGATCAATTCGATGCGCGGAAGGCTGACGAAATCGCTGGAATCGATAATGCGAAAAAAAGGCGACGCGATTCAGGACGAGATTGTTACGATTCGAAATGATCGCTTTGTCATACCGGTAAAAGCGGATTTTACAGGTAAGGTAAAGGGCGTCGCCCACGGCGCGTCTTCATCCGGCGCGACGGTGTTTGTCGAACCGATCGAAACGATTGAAGCCAACAATGAACTTCAAAAGTTCAAATCGAAAGAGGAATCCGAGATAGCGAGAATCCTTTTTTCTCTTGCCGAAGAGCTTAGATCAAACCTGAGCGGCGTTCGAAAGGCTGCGGAAGTCGTCGGGGAACTCGATTTTATTAAGGCGAAGGCGACGTTCGCTAAGACTTATGACGCGGTGATCCCGGACGTCACTGACGACCTCGATTTGGAGCTGTTGGACGCGAGGCATCCCATACTGGAAGAAAGCCTGCGGGCTTCTTCCAAGGTTCAAAGTTCAAAGTTCAAAGTTCAAAGTTCGTCAGATTCCGATTCCAGTCGCGGCAAATCGGCGCAGTCAGGAACGTTCTCAGCCCACAAATCGGATGTTGACGAAACAAACCTTGAACTTGAAACCTTGAACTTTGAACGTCAGTCTTCGAGCAACGCGATAGTTCCGATCTCCCTGTCCCTCTCCGCAAAGAATTCGGTGATGATCATCTCCGGCGCTAATGCCGGCGGAAAGACGGTCGTTTTAAAAACCGCCGGGCTTTTGTCTCTGATGGCTGTTTCCGGCCTGCCGATTCCAGCCAGAATCGCACGCGTGCCCTTCTATTCATCGATACGCGCCGATATCGGCGACCACCAATCGCTTTCCGCCAATCTCTCGACGTTTTCTTCGCATATCTCGAATATCGCCGGGATGATCGAGAAGCTCGGTACCCCCGCGCTGATCCTGCTTGATGAAGTAGGCACCGGTACGGACCCGGATGAAGGATCCGCACTGGGTGTCGCAATTGTCGATCACTTTCGCCAAAAAGGCGCGCAGGTTATCGCGTCTACTCACTATAAGGGTCTCAAGACCTACGCCGCGAACGACGAAGGTGTGATCAACGCTTCGGTTGAGTTTGATGAGAAGACTCTCCAGCCGACATACAAGCTTCTAACCGGTCTTGCCGGGGCGTCTTCCGGACTTGAGATCGCGAGGCGCTTTGGCATCCGCGACGAGATAATCGAGGCAGCACTTTTAAACCTCGATGAAGCCGCGCAAAAATCAGCGGACTATCTTCGGGAACTCCAGAAGGAAACCAAGACCGCTGCCGACCTTCGACGGGCACTTGAAGACGAACGCGAGGCGACGGCCGAAAAGTATTCAAAACTCGACGTCGAATTTCATAAAAAAGAGCGGGAGCGGCGCGAGAGTTTTCAAAAAG
>JAOTWT010000038.1 GCA_029862725.1 Acidobacteriota bacterium
GGCGAAATAATAACGGTTGAAGTTCGAATACCCGGCACCAGCCGTATTCGGCAGATACATGTACGCAAGCCGTCCGCCACTGAGGTCGTCGACCTTTCTCCGGTTGCTCTCGATCCACGCCAGATTCCTAAGTGCCCGTTCGTCACCGACCGGAACAACCGTCAGTTTTCTCGCGTCCGATCCATCGGGGTTCGATCCGACCGAAATTACGACCTGTTTCCCGGCGGTCTGTTCAAAGAAGGAGTAAAGATTATCGTTCGACGAGACATTTCGTCCGTTCACTGAGATCAGATACTCACCTTCCTTCATATTGAGACCCGGTTGCGTCAAGGGTGCCGTCAGGCCTGGATTCCAGTTCTCGCCATCGTAAATCTTTTTGAACCGGTATCGCCCGTTTTCGATCGTGTAATCCGCCCCGAGAAGTCCGCCCGAATACCGCGTCGGGTTTGGTGAATCCCCTCCGCCGGAATTGTGATGACCGACCGTTAGATTTCCGAGCATTTCCCGGAAGAGGTAATTCAGATCACCGCGTGATGCGATTCCCGAAAGGAACGGCCTGTAGCGGTTCTCCATCTTCCTGATGTCAACACCATGGAAATCAGGGTCGTAAAAGAAGTCGCGCTGTATCCGCCATACTTCTCGATACATTTGTTCCCACTCTTCGCGCGGATTTACATAGACCTCCATCTCACCGACATTCAAGACGCCATCGCCCGGTTTGGATGGACGGTTCGTCGGAACGATCGTAAACCTGCCCCCTGCCTGCCCGTAGATCATGTGGCCGCCATCGTGCGACACATCGAACGCTACAACGCCGGTTTGAACCAACGTCGCTTTCCGGCTTTCGAGATCGAACTTGTGAATTGTCACGCCTATGTTCGGTTGCGAAGACGTACCGGAAGCAGGCACGGCCTCGGCTAAAAAAAACGTTCCCGGCGTTCCGGCGGTGAGTCCGGCGTAATTTCTAGCCGGCAGCGGCAACGCGACGACCCTCTGGCCTATCCCGTCGAGGTCGATGACAGTCTTCTTTTCTTTCTTTTCATCTTTTTTGGCAGCCTCGGGCTTGGCATCTTCACTTTTCTTTTCTTCAGGCTTCTTTTCCTCGTCTTCCTTGACAGGCTCCTCGTCGCTTTCCGGCGCCAGCGGTGAAGGGTCCTTCGAGTTCAAAACGATCGCATAAACGCTTCGCGTCGTCTGAAATGGAAAGCTCGACATATCGAGCCAACCGGTAGTCGGACCGCTGTCCGTGCTTGCAGTAAAGAAAATATGCTTACCGCTCTTGTCGAAATCGGCAAACCTCACGTCGCCGATCGTGTCCGTTAGAACGCTTACTATTCCTGTTTCAAGAGAATAAACATGGACCGCACCGAGCCTGTTCCGGCGCTGCTTTGTATATACGATCCAGTTGCTGTCGGGCGACCAGTTCGGCTGCATGACGGGAAACGGGTTTTCAAATGTGTTTGTATCGACCTTGGTCAATTTCCCGGTTTCGATCGTCAAGTACCAGATGTTCAGGCGTTTATCTCTGAACATGATCTTTTTGCCGTCGGGTGAAAACTTCGGCGTATAAAAATACGACGATGGATTCCCGAGGCTGATCTTTTTGGTTTCACCAAGACCGCTCTGCTCCCGCATATGGAGAGCGTACTCGCCCGATTCGTCCGAAAAATAGGCGATCCACTTGCCGTCCGGCGACCATGCCGGATCCCGTTCCGCAACACCGGATGAATTCGTCAGGTTGCGGGCATTTCCTTTTTCGACGGGAACCGTCAGAATCTCGCCACGAGCTTCAAATACGGCGCGTTTTCCCTTTGGCGAAATCGCGACGTTGGCGACCCTCCGGGCGACCTTCGAATACTTCGGACGGACCTCCGGAAAGTCACCTCGCACCTCGATATTCACCCTTGTTGAACGCCTCGATGCGGGATCGTAAATATTGATCGATCCGAACTGTTCATAAACAATCCCGCCCGGGCCCGATCGCGCCGATTTGATGTCAAAGCCCCGGTTGTTCAACAGGTCTTCGCTGACCGTCTTTTGAGCAACATCGTAGGAGTAAAGCGAGACATTCCGTCCATTTCGGTCCGACAGGAAATAAATCTTGTCTCCAACCCACATCGGAACAAAATCGTTTGAATTCTGTCTTGGGATTTCTGCGACCGACGAATCTGCCAATTCTCCGATCCAGATCTTGGTCGTACGGCCGCCGCGGTAGAGCTTCCACTGGTTAAAGGCAGGCGCGAGAGGCATATAAGCGAGTCGCGTGCCGTCGGGTGAATAGCTTGCGATTCCCCCTGCCATCGGAAACGGCAGCTGGACCGGCATTCCCTTGCCATCCAAGGGAATTGTGAACATCCCCGGGACGGGTACCGGCATGTCGTGATTGCGTGACGATAGAAAGAGGATCGATTTCCCATCGTTGGTCCAGCCGATCGGGCCGTCGTCGGCGGAATGGTAGGTAATTCGTCGCGGTACGCCGCCTTCAGCGGGAATTACAAAGACATCCGTGTTGCCGTCATACTGCCCTGTAAACGCGATCCATTTTCCGTCCGGAGAGAAGTGAGGAGATCCCTCGTTACCGACGGCTGTAGTCAGACGCTCGGCAGTCCCACCCGAGCGCGGAACTTTCCAGAGATCGCCCGCAAACACGAAGACGATATGCGTCGAATTCATCGCCGGGGACTGGTAAAGCATCGGGGTGTTTTGAGCCGATGTTATCGCGAACAATCCGATAAACACTGCCATTAATAACGATACGCGTTTCATTTTTACTCTCCTCTCAGAATGTGTTCCGTGGTCAGGACAAGATCAATGTTCAAGGTTCAAAGTGCGAAGTTTGCGATCGGACAATGATTCTGTATTTCAAGATTCCCAAGCAGCAGTTAAGTAAGCCAATAAGCTGCAACAACCATGAACCTTGAAACTTGAACCTTGAACTTCGCACTTTGAACCCTTGAACCTTGAACTTCCTAGGGTTTCATCCCTTCTTTCCAAGCTGGTTTCCAATCGGTGTTTACCAGCCAAATTACCGGTTTGACTATCGAATCGATCGCATTGGTCATGTATGGAAAATCCATCGTACTAATCTCGTCGCTTGCCTGGTGATAATCGGTGTGCAGGCCATAACTCGAGACCGTATGTGCGACGACACCCCTGCGTGCGAGCGTTATGTTGTCAGAGCGCTCAAAAAAGTTCTCTTCCGGATGCGGGTCCGCGACCAGCTTGGCGCCGTTGCGCGCAAGTTCGGAACCCAGATCGGAACGCTCATATCCCGTCAGCCATAGTTCGTCCTTGCCAACCTTCGCGTCGGGACGGCCCAGCATTTCAAACTGCAGGTTGGCGACGAGCTTTTCGAGCGGCCTGTCGAATGTCCCGACGAAATAGCGGGAGCCGAACCCTCCCGCCTCTTCGCTTCCAAAAAAAGCGAAGTAGACCGTCCTCTTTGGTCTTGGACCGGCGGCGAGTATTCGCGCCAATTCCAAAACCGCGACACACCCCGATGCGTCATCGTCAGCGCCGTTAAATATTTTGTCGTCTCCGGGAGCATTCTCCCGGACTCCGACGTGGTCCATGTGCGCGCTGAGCAGAATTGCCTCGCCGGAACCACCCGAACCTTCGATCTTCCCGACCGAATTCCAGGTGTTAGAAGTAGTACTCTCGGTTATTTCGGAAAGTATATTGACTATGCTTCCGACCGGAATTGAATCTAGCAGGCCCGCTTTTTCTTCGGCAACGAGGTAGAGGCTCGCAGATTCCCCCTCCCCGGTCCCTTTGATCCTGGTCATCGATGAAGCGCGCCGCGCAAACCCGCTCAACTGCTGCATCAATGCCGGTGGCGCTATCAAGATCAACGCTTTCGCGGGGCTGCCGAATAATGAAGGAAACGCCTCCCTTGGAATCGTCCCGTCGAGGGTCGTAACGATGGTAATCGAACCGGCCTCCGCCGTTTCGTCTATCGAAATGCGCTTGAGCGGCCCTTCGAGTGAGGTGTTTCCGATACGTAGTCCGGTTAGCGAAATGCTTTTTTCGGGGCCAAGATCGAGGGTCGTTTTACCGATTCTTGTCCTTTCTATTTCGACCGTTTGAATATAAGCACCGAGGCCAATGCCGTCTTTGTCTCCGCCCGGGGCAATCCCGAACTGCTTCATCTGCGATGCCAAATAGAGCCCAGCGAGTTTTTCGTATTTGGTACCGCTCCCGCGACCCTGCATATCATCCGAGGCAAGGAATTCCATGTGCGCCCGAACACGCTTTTCATCGACCGACGATTGAGGGACTGCTACTGTAAACAGAAGCAACCCGGTGACAATTGTGGCCAGAGCCATCGCCGGCTTTCTGCGAAAGCTTGGTTTCATAATGATCCCTTTGAAATTGCGAAAGTAGTTCAATCGGATGACGTCGTTTTGGACTCCATTATTATGTGTTTCGCTATTCTACGCAGTACACACCTAGTAAGTTTATTTTATTCAAGGATAAGGTCTCAAGATTTAGTACGAAGGGTCTATCGGGGGAGTTTGATTGAGTAAGCGGGTAAGTTACGCCGCGCTTGCTTCGGCGGTTGCAGCGGAAAATCTTATTCGGGCTGACGCCTCTGGCTCGCCCTGTAAGGCATCAGAACCAAAGCCGGAGAGCCGTTCACGCCAAAAGGCGTTAAACGGAACACCGCCTCAGCGCTCCCACTCCCGCCATCAGGCCTCGAGCACCAGTTCATCGCCTTTAATAACGACCTTCGCGCTTCCGCCATCGGCGAGTTTTCCGAACAGGATTTCCTTGGCGAGCGGCTGTTTGACCTTTTGGTGAATAAGACGCTGCATCGGGCGGGCTCCGTATTTCGAATCGAACCCCTCTGTGGCGAGCCATTCCCGGGCCTTTTCGGTGAGTTTGACGATCACCCTTTGTTCGGCCATCTGGGCATTGAGTTCCGAGATAAACTTGTCGACGATCAGTTTAATTACATCGATATCGAGCGCTTTGAAAGCGACCCTTGCATCGAGCCGGTTGAGGAATTCCGGGGTGAAAGTACGTTCGATCGCGCCCTTTGCCGTGCCCTTGGTCGACGCTTCGTTTTGAAAGCCGATACCTCCCGATGAGAGTTCGCGGGCCCCGGCGTTGGTCGTCATGATCAGCGTCACATTCCTGAAATCGGCCTTTTTCCCGTTGTTGTCAGTCAAGGTCGCAGAATCCATGACCTGAAGCAAAAGGTTGAAGAGATTCGGATGCGCTTTTTCGATTTCATCCAAAACGAGAACCGAATGCGGGTGGCGCATGATCGCATCTGTCAAGAGCCCGCCCTGGTCAAATCCGACATAACCCGGGGGAGCACCGATCAAACGCGAAACGGTGTGGGGTTCGGCATACTCGCTCATATCGAACTTGATGAACTCGACACCGGAGATCTCGGCCAGTTGTTTCGAAACCTCGGTCTTGCCCACCCCGGTCGGTCCGGAGAATAGAAATGACCCTATCGGTTTCGTTTCATGCCCCAAACCTGCGCGTGAGATCTGGATCGCGTCGACGATCGTATCGATCGCATCGTCCTGTCCGAAAATGACTTTCCGTAGATCGTCCTTGAGGGTCTTGAGTCGGTCTTTCTCGTCGGAAACGACCGTTCTCGGTGGAATCTTGGCCATCCGCGCAATCGTGTTCTCGACCATCGTAACGCTTATCTTCTTCGGCCGCTTGCCTTCGGGCATGAGCTTTGTCATCGCGCCGACCTCGTCGATCACATCGATGGCTTTGTCTGGTAAATGCTTGTCGCCAATATACTTACCGGCGAGTTCGGCTGCGGCTTTGAGCGCATCTTCGGAGTATTTTACGCCGTGATGCTCCTCGTAATATTTCTTAAGGCCTTTCAGGATCTCAAAAGTCTCATCGATCGTCGGTTCGAAAATTTCAATCTTCTGAAACCGCCGCGCCAAGGCACGGTCGCGTTCGAAGGCTGCTTTGTGTTCGGTATAAGTGGTCGAACCGATGCACCGCAAAGAGCCTTCGGCGAGCGCCGGCTTGAGAATATTCGAGGCATCCATCGCCCCTCCTGAAACTGCACCCGCACCGACGATCGTATGGATTTCGTCGATAAATAGAATCGCGTCCTCGTGTTTCTTCAGGTCCGTGATGATCGCTTTGAACCGCTGTTCGAAATCGCCCCGATAACGCGTTCCCGCCAAGACCGCTCCCATATCGAGGGCGAAAACCTTCGCGTTTGCGATCACCTCCGGAACCTCGCCGTTTGCGATCTTGAGGGCAAGGCCCTCGGCTAGCGCGGTCTTGCCGACGCCGGGTTCGCCGACATAAAGGGGATTGTTCTTCTTCCTGCGGCAAAGGACCTGGATCGTGCGTTCGATCTCGGCTTCACGCCCGATGATCGGGTCTATCAGGCCCTCGTTCGCCTTTTGGACGAGTTCGACACAAAATGACTCCAACGGTTTAGCCTTTTTCTGTCGGCCGGCACGTTCTTCCGCAAACATAAGGTTGTCATCGAGTTCCTCGTCGGTTATGTCGTCGATGAGCTCGATTTTCGAAATGCCGTGCGAAATGTAGTTCAAAACATCGAGGCGCGAAACGCCCTGCTGGGTTAGCACGAAAACCGCATGCGAATGCTCGGATTGATACATCGCGGCGAGTATGTTTCCCCCGTCGACAAAGGGCTGGCCGCTTCCCTCGGCCTGAAGCAGGGCATACTGGATCGTCGACTGGAATGTGGAGGTCAGTTCCGGCATCTGGTTCACGCCTTCCGGCATCTGCTCGACGGAAGTGTCAAAGAATTCCGCCAGAGAAGTCTTGATCTCGCCGAGATCGGCGCCGCAATTAAAGAGAATATCGCGGGCCGACTTATCGTCGAGCAATGCAAAAAGCAGATGCTCGAGCGTGACATATTCGTGCCTGCGTTTGACGGCCTCATCGACCGCAACGCTCAATGTCTTTTCCAGTTCTTTCGTCAACATAAAACTACTCTTTCTCGACGGTACACAGAAACGGGAACTCCCGCGCCCGCGCCAGATTCATCGCCTTTTCTGCCTTCATTTTGGCGATTTCATAAGAATAAACTCCGGCGACTCCGACTCCCTCGTTGTGAACCTTTAGCATTATTACCACAGATTCGGCCTCGGAACGCTGAAAAATCTTGTTCAATACGAAAACCACAAACTCCATCGTCGTAAAGTCGTCGTTGTGCAGAAGCACTTTGTACATCGGCGGCTTTTCGAGCTTTTTCTTTGTCTCGGTCAGGACTTCTTCGTCCTGGTCGTATTCGTGGTTGCTCATTGGTCGTCTTCAGTCATTTCGGTCAGCCCCGGCATGTTTGAAGCCCTCAAAATGAATGATAAATGATCGAAGGTAAAAACTAAATTTCCGCGACCTCGAATATTGCCTTTATGGCACTGTGCTCGCCGCCGTTTTCAAGGATTTCAAAGATCTTCGCAAAATTGTCGAGGCCCTTCACCCGGTGGGTGATCATGCGCCCGAGCCACCCGCCATACATCGCTTCGGCAAGCGCCAGATCGCGAACGCCCGCCTCAAAATGCTCGCGGTTGGCGTTGACCGTACCGACCATCACCCGGTTTCCAAGTACGAACTGCTGGTTGATCAGGTCCGAGGGAACACCATCTGTCGTGCGGTCGCCGCCGGTGACACTCGATAGAATTAAGATGCCGTTTTCATTCAAAGTTTGCATCGCTTCGAACATGATCGGCGAATATCCGGTCGCTTCGAAAACGAGATCGTAATCTCCATACTTCTTAACGGATTCAGTCACCGAAAGTTCCTGGGTCGAATCGTATGTCGCCCCGATATCGGTGCAAAGCCCGGCATTGAGATATCCTTCGGGTAGCTCGAGCCCAAAACCATGCACCTCCATCCCTCTCAAACGCAAAGCGAGCACAGTTAAAAGACCGACGTTCCCCGTGCCAAGCACGGCCGCCGTCTTTGGCCGCCATATATCGAGCCGCCTTTGAATGTCCTCGGCCTGTTTTATTCCTTTTTCGATGATCGAAAGCGGTTCAAGCAGTACCGCGATATCCGCTATGGCCGGCGGAATCTTGATCAGAAAGTCGGCGTCTTCGGCATAGTACTCGGCCCAGAAACCGTGAAGCCTCGATATCCCGTGTTCGTAGTACTCGTTGTCGGTAGTGAAATCCTGCTGGCCAATGAGATCGTAAATACTGGTTCCGCACGGCCTGCGCACCGTCGCCACGACAAGATCGCCGGGTTTTAGCTCCGAAACATTTGGGCCGACCTCGACGACCCTCCCAAAATTCTCGTGCCCCAAAATAAGGTGCTCCGACCCCGCTGGTGCGACGCCATATTCGGCGTCGTTTATTTCACGGTCGGTTCCGCACGCTCCCGCCTTCAATACCTCCACGAGCACGCCGCGGCCGCCCTTTATATCCCCGACCTTAGGGTCTCTTGTTTCTATCAGCTTTGCGCTGTTTTTTATGCCCGGTGTAATTGCTATTGCTTTCATAAACGTCAAGGATTCAGGATTCAGGATTCAGGATTCAGAGTTCAGGGTTCAGGGTTCAGGGTTCAGGTTCTCACCCGCCCTCTCACACTCAGTCGCTCTCTCGCTCCACGCACTACCGCCCTTACTCATACTCACCGATCTGCTTCAGGATCTTTCCTATCAAACCCGTCCAGCCTGTCTGGTGGCTCGCGCCGAGCCCTTTTCCATTATCCCCGTGAAAATATTCATAAAAAAGCGGATAGTCCTTAAAGTGCTCGTCGTTTTGAAATTTCCTGGAATTGCCAAAGACAGGCCGGCGACCCTCTTCATCAACCAGAAAAATGCTGGCGAGCCGCTTTTCGAGCTCCTGCGAGACTTCCCAAAGCGTCAGCATTCTTTCCGAGCCGGTCGGAAACTCGACCTTGAAACTCTTCCCGAAATAGTAGTCGAATTTCTGTAACGACTCTATTATTAAATAGTTAACCGGAAACCAGATCGGGCCGCGCCAGTTCGAATTACCCCCGAACATGCCGCTCCTGGATTCGCCCGGTTCGTACTCGACGGTGTATTTTTCACCGTTTACATTGAACTCATAGGGCTTTGATTTGTGATACCGCGAAAGCGCGCGTATCCCGTAGTCCGACAGAAACTCGGCCTCCGACAACATGATTCGAAGCACCCGGCGAAGCCGGTCCTGGTTAACGAGCGCCAGCAAACGGCGCTTCTTCTCGCCCTTTGCATGAAGACAGGCGATATCGTCGATCACGTCCGGCCGGTTCTCGATGAACCAGTCTGTCCGGCGTTTGAAATTTGGGAGCCGGTCGAGCCATTCTTCCTCCAGCGTCTCAACCGCGAACAACGGGATTAAGCCGACCATCGACCTCACCTTCAGCGGCACATCGCGATGATCGGGCAGATGGAGCACGTCATAATAGAATCCATCGCGCTCGTTCCAAAGCTCCGTGTCGTCATGCCGGACGTTGTTCATCGCATCGGAAATATAAATGAAATGTTCAAAGAATTTGGTAGCGACATCTTCGTAGGCTATGTCCTGCTGAGCGAGCTCGAGCGAGATCGCGAGCATGTTGAGACAAAACATTGCCATCCAGCTCGTGCCGTCGGATTGTTCGAGATTGCCGCCGGTGGGAAGGGCGGAAGAACGGTCGAATACACCGATATTGTCCAGTCCCAGGAACCCTCCCTCAAAGACGTTGTCGCCCTCCGAGTCCTTTCGGTTTACCCACCATGTAAAGTTCAAAAGGAGTTTGTGAAAGATTTTCTCCAGGAAGATGTAATCGCCCTCGCCGGCCTTTTTTTTCTCGATCTGGTATACGCGAAGTGCGGCCCATGCGTGAACGGGCGGGTTTACATCCCCAAACGCCCACTCGTACGCCGGAATCTGCCCATTGGGGTGCATGTACCATTCCCTCAGCAACAAGAGTAGCTGTCGTTTGGCAAAATCCGGATCGATGAGCGCCAGTGGAACGCAGTGAAATGCAAGATCCCATGCGGCGTACCAGGGGTATTCCCATTTGTCCGGCATCGACACGACGTCGTCGTTATAGAGGTGCCGCCAGCTGGCGTTGCGGCCTTTTTTGCGGACCTCGGGCGGTTTCGGTGACGCGGGGTCGCCCTCAAGCCACTCCCTGACGACATAATGATAAAACTGTTTTGACCACACCATTCCTGCGAGCGACTGCCGCATGATCCGTTTTGAATCCTCGCCAAGCGCATCCGGTACGATTCCCCTGTAAAACTCCTCGGCCTCCTCAATTCTAGATTCAAAAACCTCTTTGCAGCCTTCGACGAAGTCCTTTTCCGCGCCTGGCCGCTCGGAATCCGGACGCGCCAGCCGCAGATATACTGATGCGCTTCCTCCGCCTTCGATCTGGAGCCTGTAGTGGGCTGCGGCTTTTGTCCCGGTTCCCCTGGGATTCACCGATTCCTTTTCGCCTCCGACGACATAACGGCCGATCCCGTCCTTCGTATACGGGGAGGGATTCTCGACATCGTAAAGCTCCTTTAAATTTGTCTCGTTCTCTGTAAACAGTAGTTCGGGCCGGCCCGTACAGGTAAGCCTGTACTCGCCCCTTTTCGGTTCGCTGAGATCGATCGCGGGCAGCCCTCTGCCCGTGGCCTTTTTCAGAGAAGGTTTATCCGCCAAATCGTTTTCCCATGACCACCTGTTCCGAAACATCACGGTCGGCAAAAGGTGGAGCGGTGCCTTTCGGGAACCCCGGTTGTGTGCGGTAACCCGGATCACAATGTCGTCATACTCAGCCTTTGCATATTCGATAAATACGTCGAAATAGGCATCGTCGTCGAAAATCCCGGTGTCGACCAGCTCGTACTCGTCGTCGTCTTTTCCGCGCTTGCGGTTTGCATCGCGAAGATCACTATACGGAAATGCAGACTGTGGGTATTTGTAAAGAAACTTCAGATACGAGGCGGTCGGAGTCGCGTCCAAATAATAGTAATACTCTTTTACATCCTCGGCATGATTGCCCTCGGGTCCTGCAAGTCCAAACAGTCTTTCTTTGAGGACTTCGTCATTTACGTTCCAGAACGCAAGCGAAAAACATATCCGCTGTTTTCGGTCGCAAATTCCGGCTATTCCGTCTTCGTTCCAGCGGAAAGCGCGAAGGTGTGCGTGTTCGAAGGGAAAGTAATCCCACGCCGAGCCATCCGGAGAATAGTCCTCACGCACGGTTCCCCAGGCGCGTTCGCTTACGTAGGGGCCCCATAGCTTCCAGTCCCGGGCTCGGCCTTCGGCTTGATCTAAGCGATTTTCTTCAGCGTTCAAATCCCAAACTCCAATTGATATGATTTAGAGAGCATGTCACAAATCCGACTTGTGAGTCCAATCTTGGATTAGGCCCATAAATAATGGACTAACGGGCACGTATTTGATAATTTTAAGCCTCAACCGCGATTTTTGCGCGGCCAAAGTCCCTCATTGATTAGTTGATTTGCGGAGATTCGTGAAAATTCTGTCCGATTGAACATCTTATAAGTTCAACGGACAAAACGTGTTATGAGTTCCCAAAAGTGAACCGACTACCGACCAAGGAGGGTCAGTTTGGCAAATCCGCCGGGAAAAAGACGAATATCGGATGAAACCGTCTCCACGATTCTCTCTGATGTGGGAGAGAACCTGGTCGAAGGTCTGTCCGGAAAAGCGGAACAGAAACTGACCGAAACGCTCAAGACCTATCAACTCTCTCCCGAAAACAAAGCACTAGTCACATGCCTTTTATCCTACTCCCTGGAGACGCTGGGGCAATACGACCGGGCCCTGGATGTAATCGATATCTACGATGACGAGGAAGTCCTCGCAGAACTTACTCCTGAGACACAGGTACTCGTGCTCAATCAACTCGCGATATCACTGAGTAACGCGAATGATAACCCGAAGGCCATAGCACTTCTGAACTTCTCGCTTGAAAAAGCTCAGGAAGAAAAGCTTGCCGGGCATCTCGGTCAGATTTATGTTGCAATCGCGCGGGTTTACAGGAAGCTCAACGAATACCCGATCGCCCGCGATAATGCGCGCCACGGACTTTCTGAGTACCGCGAACAGGGTGACTGGCGGGGCATGGCTGACGCCTATCACACGATCGCGATGACCTATCACCAGGAGGGTGACAGCAAACAGGCCCTTGAACATTTCAACCTTGCGATAAAGATCATCGGCGACAGGACCGCGCCGTTTTTGCTTGGCAAAATTTACTCGGACATGTCCGGAGCCTACTGGTTCCACCGTGAACCCCACGAGGGAATTTCGTGTCTTGAGAAATCGATCGAGTTCTTTTCAAAAACCGAGCATAAAGTTCAGACCGTTGCCGCTTACAACAACCTCGGTATGAACCTGATGATTCTGGGTAACTGGACACGTGCCGAGGAGATGATTCTCGAGGCCCTGAGAATTGCAAAGGAAGTCGATCACTCTCATATCGCCGGAATCCTCGATTCCCTGGGCGAACTCGAA
The DNA here is from genome assembly GCA_029862725.1 of Acidobacteriota bacterium. Classification (GTDB taxonomy): domain Bacteria; phylum Acidobacteriota; class Blastocatellia; order Pyrinomonadales; family Pyrinomonadaceae; genus Aridibacter. Next base: position 12,429 of record JAOTWT010000038.1, read on the forward strand.
CTGCTCCGCGGCAATATTGAAAGCGCAAAAAAATACGTCACAAAGGGTATCGCGACCGCCCGGGAACGAAAAAAGGACTGGA
>JAOTWT010000450.1 GCA_029862725.1 Acidobacteriota bacterium
ATCTGCGCGATTTGGGAGAACGCCATCAACCCGCCGACAACCAGGATTACAATTCCCATCACCATTGCCGACTTGCTGGTTTTACCGATCAACTTGCTGACGATACCTGCAACGGCAGCCCCCGCAAAAAATATTATAAAACCCGCGATCAGCCAGGTTGTCGATACATATAACGAGTCCGGCATAAAGGATCCCGATGTTCCGAGAACGGTGTAAAGAACGGAGAAAAGCACAAAGAGTACTACCGACATGGCGATATAGCCTGCAACAACTCCTAGAATTGTCCTTATCATTGACCCCTCCATCAATTGTACAAATGTGATAACTTCAGCCGACGTGACCTTGGAAGCGGACAGGTCGAACATGCTCTCTGGGGATGATAGTAGCACACGTCCAACGCCTCGAATCCCCGGGAACATGCATAGCGTGGCTAAAAGGGAGATGGCGTTGATTTAAACGTTCCAAAGAGAATAGGATTCCGTTAATCCTGTTTGACTGGGGTTTCACAGCTGAAGCGTGAGGCTAGGAAACAGAGGGAGTGGAAGGAATCTGTTAATCTTGTTTTCTTTTCGTATTCGGGAAGATCGCGCTAGAACAGAGCTTTTGAAGGGTTTCTGCGGTCTTTTTCACATTCGGCAGGATCGTGTATTGGAAGATGAAAAAACCGGAAGCTGAAAAAGAAGGGCCTGTAGCCGCAGAACTTGTCGTGCAGTGTTCAGATATTGACGAATCAATCGAGTTCTACACGCGCGAGTTGAGTTTCCGTTTGGAATCTATTTTTCCTGCTGATAACCCCCGGATCGCGGTTTTGAGCGGAGCCGGAATGCTTATCCGTCTCGAACTGGCCGGTGAAGAGATTCGGCGCGAGAAAGTAAGCATAAGAATACCAGGTCGGCGAAACGTGAGGATCGCCTCTCCCGAGGGCATCGCGATCGATTTCGTGGAACCGCAACAGGCTATAGAAACCCGGGAGCCGAAGCCGGAATTATCGGTAACAAATATCGCACCCGGTTCCGGATGGGCGGCTGGGCGTGCGGGTATGAAATACCGCGATCTGATCCCAAACCGGCTGGGAGGTTATATGATCGCGTCCCATATACGCATCGAAAACGAGGGGCCGGTTGCCGACTATGTACACTTCCACGATATTGAATTTCAAATCATTTTTTGCCTGAAGGGTTGGGCGCGTCTTGTCTATGAAGATCAGGGAGTGCCCTTTGTTTTTGAGCCTGGGGATTGCGTTCTCCAGCCCCCGGGGATCAGACATCGCGTACTCGAGACCTCGGGCGGTTTCGAAGTCGTCGAAGTGAGCAGCCCTGCGGAGCACATCACGTATGCCGATCATGTCCTGGAACTCCCGAACAAGGAGGTGAATCGTGAACGCTCGTTTGAGGGCCAGCGTTTTGCCTGGAGCCGTGCTTCCGAAACCAGATGGCAAAACGATGCAGTCGAAGGAATTGAAATACGTGACACGGGAATTCTGGAAGCAGGCGCGGGAGCCGTCGGGGTGCGGGTTTTGCGTGCGACGAAAACCGGGGTCCTGAAAATAGAAAGGCGACTTAACCGAATGACGTTTTGGCATGTCATCGCCGGGGGTTTTTCGCTGGTCTGTGGAGAAAGGATGTTCGCAGTTTCTGAGGGAAGCTCCGCGATCATTCCTGCAAATACCGAGTTGGAATTAAACGGCATTTCGGAAGCACTCAGTATATTGGAGGTCGTAACGGGCCAGGTCCATACGCACCACAAAATCCGTTCGTAAAAGTTTATCGATGCTTCCAATCTGCCGCTTAAATTTCTTGCATCAATTCATTACGGACATTTCCATTCTAACCGCCCAGAATAGGATCAGAAATACAAGGATCACATAAATCGGAGTAAGTATTCCAAGAACACGGCATTTATTTCTTACCGCCGGATGTATTTGCTCCTGATGCGACCCCGAATAGATAAATCCCTGGAGACGCAATCCCCGATTAGGTGAGATCATAAAAAGGGTGGGGCTTCCAAGCTCCGCAAATTCATCAGGGTTGAACTTCTTCAAATCAATCAGAAGGTGCAGGTAGAGCGGGAGCAGTACGGCGATTCCAATGAGCAAAAAACCAACCCAGATAAAAATCCACATAAACTCGCCTCCTATCTATGCTTTCTCGACCGTCAAACCGACTTCCTGTCCGAAAGCCAGTTCCAGGCTGTGTCCGTCAGGATCCCGAAGAAATGCCCAGTAACCAACCGGGTAACCGGAATCCACAGGTTCGCGAACGAGAACGCCCTCTTTCCTTGCCAGGGAACAAAGCCGATCGACTTCCTCGCGTGATTCGCAACCAACTCCGAGATGCGCAAACGGTTCCAAAACGGGAGCGGCACTTTCCGCTTCCAGGAACACGATCACGAATGGCCGCGTCTTGTCGGAAAGCCAAACGACTCGCCTGCCGGATTCCTCATCCTGACGCTCATGAACGACTTCCATGTTCGCGTAACGGGAATAAAAATCAATACTTGCGTCCGCGTCCGTGACGGCTAATGCGATATGAGTTAACCCTACGTCGCTCATTTATCAATCATACAACAAAAAGTTTGCTGAGTTTCTGAGCTTTGTGAATTTGGCGGGGTCTGCAAGATCGGTGAGTCCGGGAATTATATTCCTTAACCGACGCGTAGCGGCAGGAGTCTGTTAGCCGTGGCCTTCAGGCCATGGAATCGCAAAAAACAGATCATTATCGTCGCGTCAGCGACGTCCGCAAAGGAGATGCACAAGTCCGATCGCAGACAGCGACAAGGATTCTAAATGATTTTTTCTAATTATCTAGACTCATCATAAAAACTTCCGAATCTCATCGAACTCAAAACTCTCACCAAACTTATTATTGACAACCATAGAACTACTATGTATCTTTATACCTAGAAGAGCTAGGTATTATGTCATTACCAAAAGATCTTGTAGCAGCATCGGCGACGCCCTTGATACTTTCGATTTTGCAGGGCGGCGACAGCTATGGTTATGCGATTATTCAGGACGTTAGGGAACTTTCGGACGGGGAAATGGAATGGGCCGACGGGATGTTGTATCCGATTCTGCACAGGCTTGAGAAAAAGGATTTGATCCA
>JAOTWT010000451.1 GCA_029862725.1 Acidobacteriota bacterium
TTTGGATTCACAGTAGATTGAGCGGTCTCCCCATTGCTTCAGGAGCCGTTTGTTCTCCGTTGTCGCGGTCGAAAGCAGTGTAGTGTCGTAGAGGGTCGTCTCGCTCAGCGAGGGTTCGAGGATGCCGATCATGGTCACGATGTCTTTTGCAAAACTACGATCAACGTACCCGACAAGCGGCACCCCCGTCTCTTGCGATTTCGCGACGAGTCCGAGCATTGCCATGAGGAAGCTCTGCTGGAGCGAAGTCTGCGGAAGTGAGAAAGAAACCAAAAGCGTCCCGTCAAAAAAAGCGACCGGCATCCGTTCGTTGTTCTCACGCCATCCCCGATGCTTTTCGAGAAATTCACCGGTGCGTTCGACCTCGGCATGAAACCGTCTTTCTCCAACTCTCGTTTCAGGATTTAATGGTTCTTCCTGGTCTTCCAGCAACGCTTTTGGCGTGAGGAGCTCAAAAGAAACGTTTTTCTCATATCCTTTTGAAGTATCGTGTGGATTCTCAAACCACCCGATCTGGACCGCACCGACCGGCAAAGAAGTTTCCCGCTCGACATAGAGCTGGCTGCCGTCGGCGGCAAAGGTTGTGCGCTTGTCCAGTACTCCGGCCGCCCAATCCCTTGATTCTTCGTGATTGCTCCAGCTGGTGCCGAACGGTACCGAAAAAGCACCGTTCGAATAAAGCTCTTCCGACGGAATCGCGCCCGGGCCTTCCGCGTTCCTTATCAACTCGAGAATCTCCGGATCGTGCGTTAGCGATACGAGGCGCTTCAAAAACAGATCGATATCGACCGCTTGTAACGAGGCGAATTCGGCAAAGTCCTCGCGACGGGAAACTAGTTCTTTTGCTAGAAGTTCTTTATGTAACATCTGAAGCCAATGAGCACGAGGTGGATAAACAGTGTGGACCTCTATTCATGGAGATGCCAGGATGCCTCGACGCGAAATTTGTTATCAGCCAACTTGCGGTATCTTTCATTGACTCGAAGGAAGCGCATTGTAACCGTCCACCGCGAACCGCCATTTGCCGTCTGTTCCCTTCACAGTAACGACTACAAATTTGCCCGTCCCGTAGGTTGTGGGCTTTCCTTTTTCGGTATACTCGATCTTAAAGGTGCCAACGTCATAACCCATATCGCTATTGACCTCCCGTTTAACTATGTGAAACGAGATAGTCATCGATCTTCCCCGGGACTTCATCCGTCCAAAAAAGCTCTCAAAGTTCTTTTTGATCTCAGCTCTGCCTGTCACGATGGGGTCGTCGGGTGAGAGATAGGCGGCGTCTTCGCTGTATAGATCAGCGAGGAGTACAAAATCGAGTGTTCGGTAGCTTTTTGAAAAGTCTGCATAGATGCGGTCGATACCCTGATGCATAACTACGCCGTCCCCAAGACGAAGCGCCGGTTCCTGCCCATTGGCACCCAAAACCCCCGAAAACAAAAGTGCGGCCGCCAGTGCCGCTTTCAAAACAAACATATATTTCCCCTACGGACCACACGGGTTGTCCGTGTTTGAATCCTTCCTGGTCGTCTGCCCTCTATTCGTTGGTAACGTCGTCCTCGACTTTCAGCGTAAAGGATGTGCCGGCGGCTATGTTCATTTCACCGCCTTTCATCATGAGATTGGTTCCGCCCGCAAAATCCTTCGACTTCTCGATCCGAAGACCCTGTACATTCATCCCCGTCGACATTACCACCGCCGAAATTGCATAAAACTCTTCCCCAACCTTCAGGAAGTCGAACATCAATACGATGCGCGATTCACCCTTCGCTCCATCGAATTTTTCGACCTCGACGACGCGTCCGTAAATCTCCGTGCCCTTCAGGATTGTTGCGGAGACATCAGTTGCCAGCAGGAAATTGGCATCATCTCCGACTTGCATTGAGCCGGTATCTAACGCGGACGAACTGACGACTTGAAGTTCGGTTCCAGCCGAGATGACGACCTCGGCGCCAGAGGCAGGAGTAACGAACATGGCCAGCAAAACACTGACGAAAAATATTAACTTAAACATTTTTTACCTCCTGAGTAATCCAGGAACCCAACTTAATTCTTGCGATAAAGAATTTAGACCGATAAAAATTGATTAATTAATACATCTTAACTATATCAAGTATATTCATTACGCCGACTAATTTCAATAAAACAAATCCCGGTTGCCTCAGCCAACTAGATTATTGCGCGTCGGCATATCCGCAATCAACGGACGAGGCTCGTGCGGCGCTTCAGAAAATCCATCAAAACAAATTCCGTCAGATTATTGGGATTCGCAAAATACGCTTTTCCCTTCGTTAATTCCGACATCTTCTTCACAAACTCGACGAGATAATGATCATTTGCGAGCATGAAGGTGTTGATAGGGATCCGGCCTTTGCGACATGCCTGTACCTCCCTCATCGTTTCGGCCATCACAAACGGGTCGTTGCCCATTGAATTCTTGTAAATAAGCCGTTTTCCCGTTCCTTTGTTCGAGTATCGCGCAAAGCTCATATATTCCGGCGCGGCAGGGTCCAAATATGCCGCCGTCGGCTTTCCATCTGTGATCATCACGATTTGTTTCATTTCCATCCGCTGTGCGTTAAGTAGGCGCCGTGCGAGTTTGAGTCCTTCGGCGGTATTGGTGTGGAATGGGCCGACCTGCGTCGTCGCCAGCTTCGCCAACGGCAGTTCTTCAGCCTCGTCATGAAACAAGACTATCTTCAAAGTATCTCCCGGGAACTGAGTACGAATCAGATGCGAAAGCGCAAGGGCTACCTTCTTCGCGGGTGTGAAGCGGTCTTCACCGTAGAGGATCATCGAATGCGAACAATCGAGCATGACAACCGTCGCGCACGCTGATTGATAATCCTGCTGGTGGACATGCAGGTCCTCATACTCTAGATTAAGCGGCACTCCAAGACCCTCGCGCCGGATTGCGGAAAGAAGTGTTTCATTGACATCGAGATTCACGGTATCGCCGAACTCGTAACGTCTGGATGAAATCGCGGCCTCGACTCCGGTGTCGAGTTGCGCAGTCTCATGTCGCCCGATCGATGACTGCCCCATCGCTCCAAGGAGGTTGCGGAGCGTTTTATAGCCAAGAAAAT
>JAOTWT010000452.1 GCA_029862725.1 Acidobacteriota bacterium
CTAGTCTCCTTTTTCTGCACAGCCCCTGCGTTCACTGCGCCTCGGCGGTAAAAAAAGATTGGTCATTATTCAAGTGCAGAGTATTAAATGAACCGCCAGCTACCGCAAGCGGGATTGATTGCCACTTGCTACCGCAAGCGGTTCCGATAATAGTGTCTACCCGCCTACGCTCCTACCCACCTGCGCAATTCCTGCGGTCACTGCGCCTCGGCGGTAAAAAAGATTGGTCATTATTCAAGTGCAGAATATGAAATGAACCGCCGGCTACCGCAGGCGGGATTGATTGCCACTTGCTACCGCAAGCGGTTCCGATAATAGTGCCTACCCGCGTACCCGCCTACGCTCCTACCCACCTGCGCAATTCCTGCGTTCACTGCGCCTCGGCGGTAAAAAAAGATTGGTCATTATTCAAGTGCAGAGTATTAAATGAACCGCCAGCTACAGCAAGCGGGATTGATTGCCACTTGCTACCGCAAGCGGGATTGATTGCCACTTGTTACCGCAAGCGGGATTGATTGCCACTTGCTACCGCAAGCGGGATCGATTGCCACTTGCTACCGCAAGCGGTTCCGATAAAACAATATTTTTTTTCGAACCCGAAGAAACCAATTCTCGTTTCGATGCACCGAAGAAATTGCTCAGACACGGTTACAGGGCCAAAAATTTTTGGGGTATGAAACGATGAAACAGATTTTGCTGACCGCGATAACATTCCTCTTTACAACAATTAGCATCAGCGCGTTTGATGGTGACATTACCCAGGGGACCCTTCGGGCGGCCGGTAAAGACGGCGCGCTGGGTGACGTAACTCTCAAACGCACCGATGTCAGAGCCGATATTTCCGGTTTCATTGCACGCGTCAATGTACGCCAGGAATTCGTCAATAATTTCGGGGAGCCAATCGAGGCGGTATATGTTTTCCCGCTCTCGCACGACGGCGCGGTGGACCGTATGACGATGAAGATCGGCTCGCGGACTATCAAAGGTGTCGTCATGCGCCGCGAAGAAGCCCGAAAGGCCTACGAGACGGCAAAGCAGGCCGGCCAGACGGCGGCACTGCTTGACCAGGAACGACCGAATATCTTTACGCAGTCGGTTGCAAACATACTCCCCGGCGAATCGATTGTGATCGATATAAGCTATGTCGAGACCCTAAAGTATGAGGGCGGGACTTACGAATTTGTTTTTCCGATGGTCGTTGGCCCGCGGTACAACCCGGGTGCCCGGACCGGCGTTCGGTCAGGCGGCGGCACCTCGGAGGACACCAACCAGGTTCCGGACGCGTCGAAGATCACGCCCGGGATTTCAAAAAACCGGACCGGGCATGATGTTTCCGTGGAGGTCAATTTGGAAGCCGGCGTGCCGATACAAAACCTCGTTTCCGAACTACACAAGATCGAGACACAGAACCTGAGTGCGAGCAGGGCGGCGGTCAAACTCCGGAACGAGACTACGATCCCGAACAGGGACTTCATTCTCCGGTATGACGTGACGGGCCTTAAAATCGAGGATGCGGTCCTGATCCACCGCGATAGCCGGGGCGGCTTCTTTTCGATGATAATCCAGCCCCCCGATGACATGACGATCGAAGACCTGACCCCCAAGGAAATAGTTTTTGTGCTCGACACATCCGGGTCAATGGGTGGATTTCCGATTGAAAAGGCCAAAGAAGCGATGCTGTTGTCGCTCGAAGGCCTGCACCCCAGGGACACTTTTAATATCATCACGTTTGCAGGAGATACACGTGTGCTCTTTGATGAGCCCGTTCCGGCGACACAGGGGCATCTCGAGACGGCTAAGGCATTCTTAAAAAGCAGAAGTGGAGGCGGCGGCACCGAAATGATGAAGGCAATCCGTGCGGCTCTCGAACCCTCCGGCTCACAGGAACACCTTCGGATCGTATGTTTTATGACAGACGGTTATGTCGGCAATGACATGGCGATCATTGAAGAAATACAAAAACACGAAAACGCACGGGTCTTCTCTTTTGGGATCGGCAATTCCGTAAACCGTTATTTGCTGGAAAACATGGCCAGCCAGGGAAATGGAGAAGCCGAGATCATAATGCTCGAGTCGGAAAGCAAGGCTGCCGCGGAGAGATTTTACAAACGAGTCCGTACACCTGTCCTGACGGATCTTTCGATCGACTGGAACGGGATGCCTGTAGATGATGTCTATCCGTCGAAACTCACTGATCTCTTTACTGCGAAACCGGTTGTTGTAAACGGCCGCTTTACCGATTCGCGTTCCGGTTCAATAAAACTGAAGGGAAAGATCGCCGGCCAGTATTACGAACGCGAGATCAAGGTCGAGTTTCCCGACCAGGAATCCGGACATGATGTTTTGGCGACCCTCTGGGCGCGTCGCAAGGTCTCGGAACTGATGAATAAGGATCTTTCGGGGATTCAAAACCGCAACGGGAATGAGGAGATCGAAGAACAGATCACAAATATCGGGCTTGAATTTGGCATTCTCACCCAGTTCACATCGTTTGTGGCGATAGAGGAAAGAGCGGTAAACCCGGACGGAAATCCGTTGAAGGTGGATGTCCCGGTTGAGAACCCCGATGGCCATCAGCTTGAATCTCCAGTCGTCAGGTTGAACCAAACCCAGTATTTTGACCCTTCGAGCGGAAGAGTCACCGTCAAAGAAAAAGGTAAACAGCAGATCTCTGTTAACGGTGGAGCATCCGGAGTTACAACCAGCAACACCGGCGGCGGGATCGGCGGAGGAACGGGTTCCGGCTCGGGTACAGGACGGGGTTCGGCGGCCGGTTCGGGAAATGGAGCAGGCCCAGTAACGGCGGTCGTGAATGTAACAACTGACAGTGCGGCGACAATGGATATGTCTTCCACAAAGCTCGAAACCAACATCACCAAGAACGGGGCTAGCTCACTGCCTTCCGGGACCTCCTTCTCGAGCCTTTTGAAGATCGCGCCGAACAAGACAGCGGTTTCGCTCAGTGCCGGCTTCCAGGTTAACGGGGCATCCGGGACCGGGAACGTGTTTGTTGTCGATGGACAGGAAGCAACGAGCTTTCGAACGGGCACACTAAATGTCGACGTCGGA
>JAOTWT010000454.1 GCA_029862725.1 Acidobacteriota bacterium
CGCGAACGGCCCGACCGCCGCGCTTACGGCGGAAGTAAATGCCGCCGCCGCGAAGTGGAAGACTCCTGCCTTCGTCATGTCGGAAACAAAAACGGGTACCACAAGAGCCACCAGGACTACCGCGATCGCGACACCGTCGAGAAAAAGCAGCTCGGGCGAATCAAAAAGCGCAAACATTCCGCCAAAGAAAATGAGGGCCCCGAAAAGCCACAAACGATGCGAATTCCAGCCACCGCCACCGCCCCGTTTTGTTACCGCAATCATCCCGGCGGCAAGCAGTGCAGTCCAAAATGCGATGTTCAGACCAAACGGAAAGGAACGCAGAAGCAGGTTGCCCGCGATACCGAGAACCAATGAGGCCTTTATTATTTCGATTCCTGTTCGTGTAGTCTTGTTCATATGAAACTCCCGAATCTGTTAGTTCCAAGTACGTCCTTAAACCTTTGTAGCGACGTCGGTTAGGGTCTCGCATTGATCCGGCCCGAAAATTCCTGAAAGATTCACCTGTTTTCCATAAGGGGCGAGCTGTCGCCGATGTTCTTTGAAACGACCTTTTGTGAAAAGTCACCGATAAGGTCAATATCCGGAAAAGAAGCTCGCTCAAAAAAGATCTTTTTTGCAAGTCTCAGACCCGGCACGGTCCCTAAGAGCGCACAGCCCGCCTCTAATGCGACCTGGCCGCGTGCCGTGTTCAGTGCAAGCCGCATCATGAGCCTGGTAGCAAACTTTTTGCGAAACATAGAACCGGAAAAATCCAGTAGCCGGTCCGGATCGTCCTCACAAATGCGCCTCGTGATGATTTCGGCCGCAAATTTCGAAAGCCTCAAGCAGGGATCAAGCCCACCTGCCGTTAGTGGCGACACGGCACCCGCGGCATCTCCAACGAGCAACCCGCGGCGGTTTCCAATTCGTTTTAAAACACCGCCGACCGGAATTTTTCCGCCTCGTTTTTCCACGATTTTCAGCTTTCCTGTTTCAATTATCTGTGGAACGATTTCCTGTTTGAACACCTTAAGCGCCGAGCGTGGATCGAATCTACTTGGATAGCCACCGACACCGATGTGGGTTTCCTCACCGTCGCTGGAAATCCACGCCAGATAACCGGGTGCGAGTCTATTGTTCAGAAAACAATGTATCTCGGGCGAGCCAGTCGCGGGTACTCCGGTGGCGACCTCCTCATAACCGACGATCCAATGCCGGTTTTGATCCAGTCCGAGATCTTTTGCGACATTCGAACAGGCGCCGTCTGCGCCGACCAAAACGCTCGTTTCCACAGTTTCCTTTACACCGTTCCTTTCGAGAGTAACGATCGAACCCCGGCCTTGATTTTTGTATTCGGCGGCACCGCGATAGGCGGTTGCGCACCTGAAATCGACCCCGCCTTCAAGGCAGTCCTGGAGAAAGGAGTTGTAAAGCGCCCCCATCCGGCCGACCCGAAATTCTTCAAAGCTGCTTTCCAGTTCGATCTTGCGAAGCGCGGGAGAGTAGAGGCTTATATGGCTGATCGGAGGCCCGAGCGTGCCGGCCGGAAACTGAAAATCCTCAAAAGTCTTCCTGACAAAAATCCCGGTCGTATGAATGCTCTTGGAAAGATCCTGCTTACGATCCACGAGCAGTACCCGGACGTCATTGTCACAAAGCGTTTTGGAAAGGAAGAGTCCTGCGAGGCCGGCACCGATTATCGTGACATCGTAATGTTTCATTGTTTATCGCCTTTGGGAAACAATTCGGCGTTCTTCCCGGATTGCCGCAGTGCTCCCGTGTTCGAGCGAGAGGTATGTTCGTTTGTGCAAGAGACTATCCTCGTCGCCAGCGCTGCGAAGACGCCCATGGCTTACATGCCCTCCTTTACAGACTTTATAAGCGTGTCCATATGGTCAATATAGCCTGCCAGCGCAGAGCGGCCGGACTCGGTAATCCTGTAAAAAGTCAGCGGCTTCCTGCCCTCAAAGGTCTTTTCACAGATCAGGTACCCGGCGTCTTCAAGCTTTCGCGCATGGACACTTAGGTTCCCGTCGCTAGTGTCCAGGATTTTCTTGAGTTCGGAAAAAGTGAGTGTCTCGTTCGCAGCAAGGGCGCTTACCATTCCGAGTCGAATGCGTTCGTGAATGAGCTTGTCGAAACGGGCGGGCGCCGCCTCCCGGTTTCCATCGATTTCCCGAAGCTGACCGATGCCCTGTCTGTTGAGTTTCTTTCGTGATTTGCGTTGAACCATCGCCTAACCCCCGTAACTCCGCCCGATAATCAGGCCAAAGACGACGTGAAGCACGCCAAACCCCAAAGCCATCAGCCAGTTCCCGTAAAGCGGCACAAACGCCGCGACCGCTCCGAGCACGATAAACAACCATCCCATTACTGGAACAACCTTGACCGAATAGGCACCGCCGGTTACGACCGAAGTGCCGTAGAGCAAAAGCCAGACTGCGGGCAGATAAAGGAAATGCCCATTGAATGCGAGCATTGCCGTAAGGATTACGCCGACAAGCAGAGGCGGGGCGAACCCCAAAGCAAATTTCCTTGCCGGTTTCGATTTGAGTGAATCCTCGGACGACTGCGCCTTTTGCCACATTGCGAACAAGCCGATCAGAAACGCGAGTGCCGCTTCGACGGTCCATGTCGCAACCCAAACTGGACTGTGTCCGGGCCCGGCGATCACGGCCGCGCCGATCGCGGTAACTCCCATAAGGGCGCCTCCGTAGCCGGGCACGGCGGTAAATGCGCTGGATCGCTGCATGGCGTCACGTATGAACTCGAGATTGTCCATTGCCCGACCGTGAAGGGTGGGGATCTCTCCATTCCTGGTTTTGGTTTTTGTGCCCATGGATTTGAATTTAAGATAAAGTGGTATGTTTTGTCAAGTACTTTGTGTGGCAAAGTATAGTGTAACGGGCGAGTGCAAAAATCAAAGCATTCTATTTCAATAACGGATCGGAAGAGAAAAGGCCTGCACCTGTTCGACAAATTTGGCGGCCGCATCCGGCTCCAACCGGGTGGTAAAGAAATAAGCTGCCGCGATTGCGAACCCGACAAATATGCCGATGCCAAACGAAACGCGGTATTTTGCAT
>JAOTWT010000453.1 GCA_029862725.1 Acidobacteriota bacterium
TCGAAAACTCTTTGTGTAACCTCTCTTGGTACCCAGGTTATCAAACCGTGTGCGACCAGATAATCGAACTTGCCAAAATCGTCTTCGTGCATTTCCAGAACATCGCATTGCTGAAACTCTACGTTCGAAAGTCCGATTTCGCCCGCCCAACGGGTAGCTTTTTTGATATGCTCGCCGGAAATATCGATACCGACGAATTCCGAATCCGGCAGCGCATAGGCGTGGCTGATCAAATTGCTGCCATCACCGCATCCGAATTCCAGAACGCGGCAACCGCGGGGATCGACCGGCTCAAAATCGAGCAATCTTCCCAGTGCCGCCATCCGACCTGGATTCGTCTGCGCAAAAAACTTGGACGGATACGGCATCGTATCGTATCTTTTTGATATCTTCATCGTTAATGCAGGAATCCCGCGCGCCGTTTGGTCTTTTTATTGAACCGGGTCCGGAAGGCCACTTAACGGCCGCAAATTCGTTTTGAATAGTCGTTCCAATGATAATGAAAAACTACTTTACCATCTATGCTGTCTTGATAATTGTATCGCTTTACGCCGCATCGCCAGCCCAAACGACGGATGTCGGAATAAAACGGGAGCTGATCGGTGTGTGGCAAAACAGCAAAGGCGTTGGCTCGGGTTTAACCGACAACTACCAATTCTTAAGCGACGGCAGATTCCAGTTCAATTATAACCAGATGGACGGGACAAAGCGCCTTCTTTCATTTTCTGGTTTTTGGAACGTCCAAAGGGGAATGCTTTACCTTCACGCGAACAGGGTGGCGCTACTCATCGGCGGGAAATGGGTGAAGGCATCCGGTTCGATCGCTACCGAGTACGAGATCGAAGGCGGCCGTGTGACAAAGAAGCGGATCTCACCCGTCGAGAAATCTGTTTTGGATATTTCTGCATTTCAGTTAGAGGACGAGACCTACACGACCGTCAAGATTGGCGGGGAGAAATTTTGGAAGCTTTCGAGCGACCCGGGAGCCTTCGAAAACTAAGCAGCCGGATAAACCGGGCCGCGGGCGACTGTCAAAATCTTCGTATCAGATCGCCGAAAACCGGCGTCGCTCGATCGGGCGCGGAGTTTCATTAACGCGGTTCAACAGGGTCCATCCTTGTCTTGTCCGAAAAATAACGGTTTGCGTTCTCAATAAACGAATTATCGATGATCGTTGCTTTTACCTGGTAAACACCGTCTTCTTTTAGCTCGACCGCGACAATCTGATTGACGGCAATATACGGACAGTTATAAGCGATCTGATATAGATCATCGAGGGTTTGATCCTTCCTCGTTTTGACGTTAAAGACACATATGTTCACGTCGTGGGTCTTACGAAGATGGGTGACCACGCTGTTCCGGAGTCTTCGATTGGGAACGAAAACCAGTTCGCCTTTCTCGTTTATGATATCCGTCCGGGGAAGACTTATCCTCCTGATCGTGCCCCGGACGATGTTTGTCGAAATAAAATCTCCTTTCCTGAGCTGGTTCGTGAATTTGATCAACATACCGGCGAAGATATTTCGCCAGTACTCCCAACCGAGTCCCAATACTATGACCGTGAAGATCAGGGTCATGCCTGTGTAAGACCGCAGGAGCGCCGAATAAAAAAGACCCAAATATATAAGCCACGAAATTATCTTGGCCTTCTGCCACCAGGGGTTGATCGTCGATGATCTCTTTTCGAGGAAAGGAACGAGGTAACGGTCCAAAAAATTAAACACAAGAAGCAGCACGACGCCGGCGACGGAATAAATAATGACTTCGGTAAATGGTATGTTTCCAAAAAGGTAATTCATATTGTCACGGGCACAAGATGCATCTTCAGTGCTCGTACCTAAGTATCTTCAGGTCCTTCAGCCACGCTTCGACATAGTGACTCGCAGCGTTATGCATTGCGTATGATTTGTTGAAGAGCTTATAGATCAAACCGGACTTCTCCATTTCGCGTAAGGTGTTTGATACCCACGTCATCTCCGTTGGATCGAAAAGCTGTTCGATCTGTAGGGGAGTCAGCCGGTTGTGAATCAAAAGGTGATAAAGAATGATGATCCAGTGCGGATCCCGTATATTCGGAAACTTGATCGGCTGCGGCATCTTGATATTCAGTCTTCCGTCCTCTCCTTTCTCGATATTGCTTCCCCACGTACTGAGAGCAAGGCCGATTTTTCCGCTTGATCGGGAATAGAGTTCGGAAAACAGGGCGTCTACTTTTCGGGCTTCCTCCAGGGGTTTTCGGTTGTACCATAATTCCGTGCCGGCGATACGGTAGCGGTCGAGGATTACGTTCTTAAGTTCCGATTTCGTAGCCGGGGACAAGACTATGGTTGAAAGAAGCTGCCGCTCGAGGTCGGTGGTGCGCTTAATAATCTGATAGCTATGGATGTTGGAATCCAGCAAAAAATAGTGTTTATTCCCGTAGTCTTCGATAATCTTGGCGAGATAGTTGATGACCGCGTTTCCATCCGGGGATTTAATCCACCAGCGTTCGAGATCGCTGAAGATCAAAACGGTCTTCTTGTTTATTTGCTCCAGGATCGATTTAGTCGTTCCTCTCTTACCGAAGCTCTTTTGAAACGCAAAATGAAGATCGTTGACGTCGTAATTCTGTTTTGAAGGCGGATATACATGTACCCTGTCGCCCTTTAAAAATGTTCTCGCCGCGGAATCGGTAAAGTAAGTCTTGCCCGACAGGGTTTCGCCGACCACCATGATCGCACCGCTGACACCGCCTGATATCCGCTCCAAAGCCCTTTCCATGCTCTTTAGGTTTTCGTCCCTGCGTGAAAGCAGCGCGTTTCCGACTGAACCCGCAACCGACAGTTTTTCCATGTAAAACGGAAGCTCTTTTTTCACCTCCGGTTGCAGGGAGAGAGATCTGATAAACTCGTTAACACGCTCGATATTGTTGAGGAATTCGGGATCGCTGACTTCGAATCTGCGGGAATCAATTTCCTGTTTTTGTTGGACCAGGAATCCTTTAATCTTGTTGTAGCTCTTTGTGATTCCCGACTGCTGTTCACCTACCCAGTCCTGGACCCTCGTCTTGATCACCGGTGTTCGGAC
>JAOTWT010000455.1 GCA_029862725.1 Acidobacteriota bacterium
CTTTTTGGAAATGACGAGGGCGAGCCGGCGACAGGCGAATTCGCGGTCGGGGGAATCATCGACACCGGGCTGTTCGAGTACGATTCCCAGCTCGTGATCATGGATTCGGACACGTTTTCGGGTGTCGGCAATCAAACGGAGGCAGGACCGGACACCTTTCTCGTGTCCATTCGGCAGCCCTTCGATGCGCGCGCCAAGGCGCTTCAATTAAGAGAAAGGCTCGGGCCGGGTTTTGAAGTGACGGACTGGCGTACCGCCAACCGTCCTCTTTTTGCGGCTCTCAGTTTTGAACGCAGGATCGCATTTATCGTTTTCACGATAATGGTCTTGCTCGCGGCGATTGGTGTTGCGGCAACCCTGACGCTTTTGGCGGCCGGCAGGCGGTTTGATATCGCGGTCCTGAAAACCTGCGGGGCAACATCGCGCACGCTTCTGAGGATGTTTTTTCTTGAGGGCCTTATGATCGGGTCGGCGGGAATCTTTCTCGGACTGGTCTCCGGTTTCGCGGCGTGCTGGGCGGCAAACGCATACGGGCTTGTCAGCCTCGATGCCGAGGTCTATGCGCTGTCCCGGATCGATCTGGTACCGGGGTTTGCGTCGTCCGCGATCATCGCGGGCGGTGCGTTTCTGCTGATTCTTCCGGCGATAATCGTGCCCGTCATCGCAGCTTCCCGGGTTAAGCCGACGGAATTGCTGCGAACCGTATAAAAAAGGCTCGTGTGTTTCCCAAAGACCGGGAATTCTGTCGATTCGGCCTTCGGCCTGCAAACAAAGCAGGTTACAGTCGAATAAAACTGGAGTTTTGGACGGTTTGCGACTTTTCTTAAGATACCGAAGAGATTAATTTTTGAAAAACTTGGCACTACACGGCGGACTTTGGATATAATAGCTTCCATCCAGAGATCCATTTCTGTTTTTATATGTTTGAACGTTATACGGAAAAAGCAAGACGCGTCATCTTTTTTGCCAGGTACGAAGCCCTGCAATATGGTTCGCAGGTAATCTCGCCCGAACACATACTCCTCGGCCTGATGCGTGAAGATAAAACCATTTCTGCAAGGTTTTTTCCGTTCCGGCATAACCTCACTGTCGATATTATCAGGCGGGAAGTGGAAGAGCGCATCGTTCTCCGCGAGAGAATTCCGCAATCCGCCGAACTGCACCTGGCTCCGGAAACAAAAAAAATCCTCTCTCTTACAAAGGAAGAGGCCGAACGGCTAAACAGCCGGCACATCGGGGTCGAACACGTTCTGCTGGGGATCCTTCGGGAAGAGGATTCGATCGCGGCGGAAATCCTGTTTAATCACGGAGTTCGTCTTCATGCCGTGAGAGAGAAGATCGCGCATCAGAGCGGTTTGCCGAGCATGAGGGAACGAAAGCAGCAGGAAGAGGTCCCGAACCTGCAGGAATTTACAAGAGATCTTACAGAAGAAGCGGCCAAAGGGCGTCTCGATCCTCTCATCGGGCGCGATCAGGAAACCGAGCGCCTGATCGAGATTCTGTGTCGACGGACGAAAAACAACCCGGTGCTGATCGGCGAGTCGGGCGTTGGCAAGACCTCGATAATAGAAGGCCTCGCGCAGAGGATCGCCGATAAGAACGTCCCCTCTTTTCTGGCAAAGAAACGTATCCTTGCACTCGATCTTTCGTTGGTCGTGGCGGGGACGAAGTACCGCGGACAGTTTGAAGAACGGCTCAAGAAAATTTTGCTCGAACTAAAGGAACACCGTCGCTACGTCGTGTTTATAGACGAGATACACACGCTGGTCGGAGCGGGTTCCGCCGAAGGTTCGCTTGACGCCGCGAACATCCTGAAGCCCGCTCTTTCAAGAAGTGAGATTCAATGCGTTGGAGCCACGACTCCGGACGAGTACCGAAAGTCAATTGAAAAGGACCGGTCCCTTGAACGCCGGTTTCAGGCGGTCAAGGTCGTGCCTCCGACCGAGGAAGAGGCCCTCGAAATCGTGCAGGGTATTGCCGACAGGTATGAGGCGTTTCACCAGATAAGGTACTCGAAGGAAGCGCTTGAAGCAGCCGTCGTGCAGTCGAACCGTTATATTCCCGAGCGATTTCTCCCGGACAAGGCGATTGACGTATTGGACGAGGCGGGGGCTCGTGCAAAGCTCCGGTTCCAGCATGAGAACTCGTCGGAACCTTCATGGAAAGAGGCCGTTGAGAATTGGAAGAGCGCCACCGACGAGGACAAGCTGATATCGCTGGAACTGAAAACGCTTGAGGATTCTTTCTTCGCTGTGGAAGTTTCAAAAGATGATGTCGAAGAGGTCATCGCCCGCTGGACGGGTATACCCGTTCAAGCCATAAGACAGGAAGAAGCCTCGAAGCTGCTCAAAATAGAGGAAGAACTCCATGAGCATATCGTCTCCCAGCGTTCTGCGATTTCGGCTTTGGCTCGTGCGATCAGGCGTTCGCGCGCGGGGCTAAAGAGTCCGCAGAAGCCGATCGGTTCCTTTTTGTTCCTCGGACCCACCGGTGTCGGAAAGACGGAAGTCGCCCGGACGCTCTCCCGATTCCTGTTCGGGTCGGAAAAGTCACTTATTCGTTTCGACATGTCCGAATACATGGAAAAACACACCGTGGCGAAGTTTATCGGTTCGCCGCCGGGCTATGTCGGTCATGAGGAAGGCGGTCAGTTGACCGAAAAGCTGCGCCGCGCGCCATATTCGATCGTTCTTTTTGACGAGGTCGAAAAAGCGCATTCCGATCTATTCAACGTGCTCCTGCAGGTTTTTGAAGACGGAAAACTGACCGACTCCCAGGGCCACGAGGTGGATTGCCGCAATGCGATTTTCATTATGACGTCGAATATAGGTGCGAGATTCATCCAGAAGCGCGCGACGCTTGGTTTTCAGGCAAACGATGAGGCTTCCACCGAAAAGATGCGCGCTCAGGTGATGAGTGAAGTGAAAAAGACTTTTGCGCCGGAGTTCGTAAATCGTTTGGACGAGATCATCGTATTCGACGAGCTGTCGGATGAGGACCTGACCGCGATCATCGATATCCAGGTCCGCGATTTAAACACCAGACTCGAAAACCACAAGCTTTCG
>JAOTWT010000456.1 GCA_029862725.1 Acidobacteriota bacterium
AAAAAAAAAGTAACGGTCGAACCCCCCCCCCCCCCCCTCGATTATGGTAGAGGTTATAGAGAATTATCGGGATAGTGCGTTCGAGACCTTTCGTGCGTACAAGAAGTTGGCCGAAAAAGCGATGATTCAGGTTTCCGATGAGGATTTCTTCCGTCCCCTTTGCGAAGAATCGAACAGCATCGCGGTCAATGTAAAGCACATCTCCGGCAACCTTGAATCGAGGTTTACAGATTTTCTGACGTCAGACGGAGAAAAACCGGATCGCGACCGCGATTCGGAATTTATTATAGATGAGAATGCGAGAGACCGTTTAATGGAACGCTGGGAATACGCTTGGAACATTCTCTTTGACACGATCGAAAGCCTGACGGCCGACGATTTCCGTAAAAATGTGACCGTCAGGGGGGAATCGCACACAATTGCCGAGGCATTAAATCGGCAGTTGACTCACTATGCGTATCATATAGGTCAGATTGTATTCCTTGCCAAGCACTTCCGTTCCGCCAATTGGAAGACTCTCAGCGTGCCAAGGAATCGTTCGGCCGAGTTCAATGAGTTTCTTAAGAAACAGCGAGAGGACGGCAAACCTCCCGGTCTTCCGCTCGAAGGACCTTTGAAATTCGCAAATTTTAAAAAATGAAGAGGTTTTAAGATGAAATGTCCGGCGTGCACCAACACCGAACTTGAATTCAGAGACATCGACGTAGGGCTTGGAGCGGGAGTTTGTTCCAACTGCAAAGGGAGGTGGGTCTCCCTGGAAAGCTATCATGCGTGGCTCGAGTTTGCAGATCATCGACCGGCGACTGAAGTGGAAGAGAACATGACTGAGCCAGTCACCAAATACGATAAAGCAAGAATTTGCCCAAGATGTCGTAGGATTCTGACCAAATACAAGATCGCAGTCGAATCGCCTTTGAAAATTGACCGTTGCAGTAATTGCGCCGGGGCATGGCTCGATGCGGCAGATTGGGCGGCGCTAAAGAGCATGAAATTTCACGCGGCGCTTGACCGAATTTTCACCGATCACTGGCAAAACAGCATCAGCCGGGAAGAGACCCGACAAACGCTAACAGCGATATACAAAAGAAAATTCGGCCCTGAGAACTTCGAAAGGGTACGGGAATTCAAGAAGTGGGTGTTTGATCAGGAAAACCACGAAGAATTGCTGTCTTATATCCGAGACCGGAATCCGCTCCAGCTTTAGAGCTGGTTGAAGCAGGAGTGGTTCAAAGAAAAAAGCCTCCGTTTGTCGCGGAGGCTTTTGTTTGTCCGTTTCTTCTACCATGACGCGTGCCGATATCTTCCAACGCGCTCGCGTTTGTAAACGAGCCTCTGCACTTGCCCGTTCGAGAAACGCGTAATCCTGTATGTGATGCGGTATGGGTGTTGGCCGAGATAGACAATCTTGGACCTATATCTCACTTTTATGGGGTAAACATGATGAATTCGCTTGCTTTTTATCAGTTTTACCTTATGGCGTCCGTTCGGGAAAATCTTGTGAAGGTACGTATTCTTGTACTTCCATCCACGTTTCCACACGATCTCCGTCGTCGTGTATGTGTAGACTCCCCGGCGGTTATAGTGGCCGTTGTAAAGCTGGTCGCTTGTTTTGCCGATTTTTACCGCCCTTTTCTTTTTAGGCTTGTATTGTTGTTTCGCGGGCACTGCACTTGCGGCAGCGATACCTAAGGAGAGCGCGATAATAGCGGATGTGATTAGTTTCTTCATAATTAACTCCTTGAAGAATTCCTGGCAGGAATTTTTGTAGATTGTTTTGGTAGGGAAGAGGATGAGCGAATCGGTGTTGATTCGAACACATGTTGGAATGATAAGAATACCTAATGGTTGCCACAAATAATACTTATGTTAATCTCACTCGATTCGGAAAGCGTAGGGAAGGCGAAAAATCAACTCGTATGCTATCCTTCAAATACCTGTTTTACTTATGGAAACCGTCAATATTTCAATCCTCGGCTCGACCGGTTCGATTGGTCGAAACACGCTAAAAGTCGTCGAGCACTTAGGAAGCGTAACCGTAAAAGCGCTGGCGGCAGGCTCCAATGTTCAGGAGCTTGCCTGCCAAATCGAAAAGTTCAGGCCGGAGTTGGTTTCGTGTGCCGATGATCGGTCCGCCGCAGAACTGGAAACACTGCTTTCGCAAAACGGGCATGGCACTGCGCCGAAACCGAAAATTCTGACGGGGTCCGAAGGCCTTGAGAAAGTCGCCGCTTTTGAAGACACCGACACGGTCGTTTCAGCGACGGTCGGAGCAATCGGTTTTTTGCCGACGTTGAAAGCGATCGAAGCGGGGAAACGAATCGCCCTTGCGAACAAGGAAACGCTTGTGATCGCCGGAGAGCTGATGACGCGGGCCGCAACCGAAAGCGGAGCCGAAATACTTCCGGTGGACTCCGAGCACAATGCGCTTCATCAATGTCTGCGTGGTGAGAGCCACTCGGAAGTAAAACGTCTTATTCTCACCGCGTCCGGTGGGCCGTTCAGGACAAAATCCCTTGAAGATATGAAGGCGGCGACGGTTGAAGAGGCGCTCGATCACCCGACGTGGGACATGGGAGACAAGATATCGATCGATTCTGCAACGCTTATGAACAAGGGACTCGAGGTAATCGAAGCGCATTGGCTCTTTGGCTTTGCGGCAGAACGCATCGGTGTGGTTGTTCACCCGCAGTCGGTGGTTCACTCGATGGTCGAGTACATCGATGGTTCGATAATCGCCCAGCTTGGTGCGACGGATATGAAACATGCGATCCAGTATGCTCTGACTTACCCTTTGAGACTCGAAAACTGTGTCCCGCCGCTGGATTTTAAGCAGATTTCAACACTGACTTTCGAAGAACCCGACTATGTCCGGTTCCCAAACCTCAAACTCGCATTTGAGGCCCTGTCGAAGGGAGGAACGGCTCCGGCCGTTCTGAATGCTTCTAACGAAGTCGCCGTCCAGGCATTTCTCGACCGCCGGATACCGCTCCATGCTATTGCCGAAATTAACCGCGAATTGGTCGAAGCCCACGTGCCTCGAAGTATTGAAAGCCT
>JAOTWT010000457.1 GCA_029862725.1 Acidobacteriota bacterium
AATTGAGATTATTGTAAAGTGTTTCGTCCGTCAAAATCCTGCCAAAGGTACCTTTACCGCCCTGTGCGTCGCCGAGCAACGTATCCACTCTCTGCGATACGCTGTTCACGCGTTGAAGTGCCAAACGCGCGTCTTCATAGAGCTTTTCGTCTTTAAGGAATTTTCCAGCCGTACCTCTGCCTTCGTTCAAATCACGGGCGATCGCCTCAAAGTCGCTGGAAATCTGGTTGATACGCTTAAGCGCCGGCTGGACTTCCTTGAGCGCGTCCCGGACCTCTTTGACCGTCGACTTTGCGTCGTTGTATAGCGCTTCGTCGGAAAGGAATTTTCCGGCGGTTCCTTTTCCGGCGCGGAGATCTTTCGAGATCTGCTCGAGCTGGGCTACCGAACTGTTCAGGTTGTTATAGAGCTCCGGATCCGTCAGCAGTTTTCCGGCTGTACCGTCTCCGGCTTTGACGCGGTCAACAATGGTCTGGACCTTTACCATTGAAAGTTTCGCTTCGCCCAGCGTGGCATCGAGATTCTTGTAGACTGAATCGTCGTTGATCAGGCTTCCGAGAGTGCCTTCGCCCTGGTTCGCCTTGTTGAGGATCTCATTGGTGGGAATTGCGAGTTTGTTGATTTGCTGGAGCAGATCGTTACCGGTCTGCGTCAGTTGGTTGATCGAAATCGCCGATCTCGAATCCAAAACGTGATTCGATCTTACAGCCGAACCCTCCGGGGTCCCGGGTGTGATGTTGATCATCTTGTCGTTTGCAAGCACGCTCGTGGCAACCAGTTGAGCCGTCGAATCCGTTCGAATCCTTTCCGATATCGGCTTCCCGTCGAGCGTACTGTCAACGCTCAGAATTGCCTCGACTTTGGCATCTTCCGGGTTGTCCGGTTCCAGGAGCCTGACCATATTAACCCGGCCGATGTGAACACCCGCAAGCTGGACCTCGGCTCCTTCCCTGAGCCCGTCGGCAGTCACAAATCGGGCCCGAAGAGTGAGTTTTTCGACAAACGGGTTAAAATCACCCGTCGAGTTCAGGATCAAAAACGCGAGAATCACGAGTCCAAATAAAACAAAGATTCCCACCCGGAGCTCGCTAAAAGTTACTGTTCTTTTTGTTTTCGGCATAGTGCTTCAACCCATCGTAAATCGTAACGGAAAAATCATTTTCCTCTCAAGAACCGCTGAATATAAGGGTCGCGCGATTCGCTCAATTCCTCATTACTGCCCTCAAAAATTATTTTCCCTTCATTGATCATAATAATTTCGGTATTGATCAAACACAACCTTTCCCCTTCTTCCTCGAATACGATGTCACCCTGATCATTGACAATTGCGTATTCAGAAGCAAGGTACTCGAGATTCTTCATTTCGTGCGTGACAAAAATCGATGACACATCCTGGATGTCCCTCAATTTTATTGCGAGTTCGCAAATCGTCCGCGCGGTCGGCGGATCGAGGCCCGCCGTCGGCTCGTCAAAAAGAACGATCGGCGGGTCCCCCACCAGTGCCCGTGCGACACCCACACGCCTTCGCATTCCGCCCGAAAGCTCAGAAGGCATTTTGTCAATTGCGTCTTCGAGGTCCACGAACTCAAGCATGCGTTTGACTGCTTCCTCGACGATATCCTCGTCGACTCTCTTCTCGTGCAGCCTGTAACCGACATTTTCGTAGACCGGCAGGGAGTCAAAAAGCGCACCTTCCTGAAAAACCATGCCGATTTTCTCGCGGACCCTCATCATTTCGGCTTCGGACATGAACGTAATGTCCTCACCGTCGATCAGAATCTCACCGTCATCCGGGCGCAACAAACCGAGGGTTAAACGGATCGTTGTCGATTTTCCGCTTCCGCTGCGGCCAAGTATGATTTTGGTCTCGCCGCGCCGCACTGTGAAGCTCACGTCATCCAGTATTTTCTTATCGTCAAACGCGAGTCGCACGTTGCGAAACTCGATCGCCGGAACAGCACGGTCGGCACGAAAGAACTGCTCACCAAACCGAGGAGTCTCGATCGGTTCGACGGATTCTCTCCCAGAGTCTTGTTTTGCGCCCTCAGGCGTTTCGGCCGTTTCCATATCAGCAGAATCAGGTTCCTAAAATATGTTGCAGTCCCCTCGACAGGAAAAAGTCGGTAATGATCACGACGATCGATGAATTAACGACGGCTGCGGTGGTCGATCTTCCAACCCCGACGGTTCCGCCTTTCGTGTTCAGGCCCTTGTAACATGAGATCGAACCGATGATAAGACCGAAGACGATCGGTTTGATGATCCCTCCAATAATGTCTTCGATCGTAATCCCGTTCCTGACCGAAGTCAGAAACGCGGTGTAATCGTGTCCAAACAGATTCTTGGCGACGATTCCGCCGCCAAAAATTCCAAACACGTCGGCAGCTACCGTCAACAAAGGCAGCATCAGCATCAGCGCCAATATCCGGGGAGCGACAAGCTTCCGGTACGGGTCCGTTCCGAGGGACCGCATCGCGTCAATCTGTTGTGAGACTTGCATTGAGCCCAGCTCAGCTGAAATTGCAGATCCGCTTCTGCCTGAAACCATTAGCGCCGTCAGAACGGGACCCAATTCGCGTATCAACGTGAAAGCAACCATTTTGCCGGCTTCGCTTTGACCGCCGTAATACTCGAGTGTTGGAAAACCTTGTAGGGTAAGAACACCTCCCGTGAAGAGTCCCGTCAGGATAATTATCGGCAGCGATCCGACGCCGATAATATCCATCTGGTTCAAGCTCTCATAAAAGTATCGTGGTTTGCGAAAAACCCTTGCCGCAGCGAAATAGGTAAGGTACGTAATTTCCTGAAGCTCAAAAAGAAACTTTTTTAATGGGTTCATGCGAAAAGGACTAAAGTCTAAGCTTGTATCGAAGGGCGAATTCGAACTAAAAATCGGAAAAATAGTTTTTCGATAGACTACACTTTATGGGGGAAAACAACAACAAAAAGCCGCGCTTGGGCGCGGCAGTCAAGAAGCAAAAAATACGTAGAATGGACTACGGCTGTCGGACAGGAGCATCCGTTTCCGGTGAGCGGCGGGTGT
>JAOTWT010000458.1 GCA_029862725.1 Acidobacteriota bacterium
CCGTACGCCCTCGACTTCCCTCTTTAGGCGCACCGATTCGTCGCACGATGAGTAATGAGTACTGAGTTCTGAGAACCGAGAAACTGTTTGCGGATGCAACGAAATCGAAGCCGCATTACGGGCATCGCGCGCCCGCGCTTCAGTTGCGATGTTTGAGGCACCGAGCGAAATAGGAACGCTCGGTTCATCGAGGTTTGTAAAGACCGCTTCCAGCAGCGCCTCAAAGAATTGCTCGTTGAGCGTGATCTTTACTTCTGTTTCCTGGGCCTGAACCGGCACAGCAAAGAGTACGGCAATCAAAAGACATTTTATCGATTTTTTCATTTGTTTTTCGTCCGGTAGATTCCAGGGGCATTATCATAGATGCCCTTTGGCCTGCGCAAGATGGAAATAATCGAAAAAAAAGGCCGGGCGCACAAACGCCCGGCCCACACAGAATAGAGGAGAAGTTAACCTATCTTAAGGGCCAACCGGAGCAGATTCTTCCCAAGGATCCCAAAGTCGCGCAGTTGGCTTACCGGACCGCCGTTTGCAGCCTGCTTCGCGCAGCTGGATACCGACACGACGAACTACAGCGATACCAACGTAAGTACGAGCTTGTCCAAAAAAACAGACATGATTATTGCCTGATTTAGTTACGGATTGGGAGGAATATAACCCGCAAAGCAATGATCTTGAAAGATTTATTGTGCTTGAGACACCTTCTTAGAGTCCGCTTTTTACGATGTCGTGGAGGCGGACAAGGCCGACCGCAAAGCCCGACTCTTTGATCACGGGAAGAACCGATATTTGCGAGGCTCGGTCTTCCATCAGCCGGAGTGCGTCGAAAGCAAGATGATCAGGACTAATAGTGATCGGCGAGGCCGTCATCATTTGATCTGCGGAAAGGCCTTCAAATTCGTTTGACGAAGTCTTCTCGATCGTCCTCCGCAGATCCCCGTCAGTGACGATTCCGAGCAGCGTGCCCGCTTCATCAACGACATTTACGGCCCCGAGAGAATATTTTGAGATCGCTCTTACCACCTCGAGCCAGCCGGATTCAGGATTGATGTTCGGGCTCTCGTGCATAAGATCGCGAACCTTGAGAGTCAGACGCTTGCCTAGCCTTCCGGCGGGATGGTTTTCCGCAAACTGCTCGGGTGTGAGTCCCCTGGAACGCATCAATGTCATCGCCAGCGCGTCGCCGATCGACAGGGCCACGGTCGTCGATGTGGTCGGAGCAAGATTCAGGGGGCACGCTTCCTTGTCGACCGAGGCGTCGAGAACAACATCGGAAACGCGCGCGAGCGTCGAATCTGTATTCCCAACGATGCCGATGATACTTACGTTTCGGTTCTTTAGTGCCGGGATGAGAGCAAGGATTTCCTCTGTCTCACCGGAATTGCTCAGCGCGATCACGACGTCGCCTTTTGAAATGACCCCGAGGCTTCCGTGCAATGCGTCCGAAGGGTGTACGAAAACCGCCACCGTACCCGTGCTGGTCAGGGTTTGGGCGATCTTTTGCGCGATCACACCGGATTTTCCAATCCCAAGCACAACGACCTTTCCATCGCACGCGTCCAGAAAATCGAGGGCGCGATCGACCTGCTCCGGCTCGAGCCTCGCGGCGGCGCTTTCGATCGCATCGGCCTCGATCCTAAGGAGACTCGTGACATGTCTGTAATTATCGCTCACAACAAATGAATTCTGCGCACAGTTGGGACTTTTGGCAAGTTTGGGTATGGTGTTTGCTCGCGAGTCCGATTTATGGCAGATTGAAATGAGTTCCTGAATCACCCATCTACAAATTATGAATCCCGAGCTTTTAGACATTCGCAGAAAAGCGCTGAGTCCAACACAGGCAATTAACGACGCCTGGAGTTCGATAGGCGGCGACTATTGGTTTTACTTCGGAATATCGATCGTTGCGTGGCTGATTGCAATGGCATCCGGAATGATCCCGGGCCTTAGCATAATTATCGGCCCGATCGTTACCGGACCCTTGTTTGCCGGGGTTTTCGCCGTGTTCCTGGCCAAGGCCGATGGCGAGAAAAAAGAGTTTGGAGCGATGTTTGACGGCTTCAAGCGCTTTCAGCCAACCGTCATCATCGGCTTGATATTGTCGATTCCGGGCATATTGCTTCAGATATACCAGCTCGTCGCTCTGGTCTCGGATATCACGGGCATGTTGAACCCGGATACACGCGAGGCGGTGCTGCAGCAGTCTGCATTTCCACCGGCCCTGATCGGCCTTTACGTCTTTATGATCGTCTTCGGTCTGACCGTCGGGCTTTTGCTGTTTTTCTCATACTATTTGATCATGGACCGCGGTATGGGTGCCGTGGATGCGATAAAAGCCAGTTCAAAAGGAGTGATCGGAAATTTCGGGCGGCTGATCGTATTGATATTTCTCGAGGGATTGTTGATGTTAGCAGGGGTTCTTGCCTGCGGCGTGGGATTACTTTTCGTGGCACCGGTCCTGTACCTCGCCAACGCCAATGCATACCGTCAGGTTTTTCCCGGGAGCAACCTTCCCGCCAGAGATCCAAACCCACCTGATCCAAATGTTTACGGCGATTCCTTTGGTCAAATAGCGTGATCCTGAAACACGGTCAACCGGTCGAGGGCGCGCTTGCTCAGTATGCTGATTAGGATAAGAGCCAAAATTGTCGCCGCGATGCTGAGGCCAAGCATCCACACCTCGCGGGGCTGATCCAGGTTGAGCAATTCGATCGTCGTTCCCACAAAAACCGCGGCCGCCGTCCGGGGTACGTACCCGATTATCGTCGCCCAAAAATAAGTGCCAAACGAGACGCCCGATGCCGATATCAGATAGTTGGTCCCGGCGAAAGGAGTTATCGAAAGGCGCAACAGGAGAATTATCAGGAAAACTTTTCCGATGTGCCCGGCGAGTAGTTCCTTATGAATCGCGTTGATTCGCGGTCGCTCGTCGAGGACCTTGTCGAACTTCTCGCCCGCGAGTTTGCGCGCAAAATAAAAATTGATAGCGACCGCTCCGGCGATCCCGGTCATCATTCCCGCAAGACCAAAAA
>JAOTWT010000459.1 GCA_029862725.1 Acidobacteriota bacterium
CACCGTTTATGTTTTGCGATTTACCGGCGCCAAGGACAGTCTTCGGTCAATCAGGAACGAGACAGATTCTATCGCACGCACGTTTAAGATCGTGTAGATTGCGCATGAGAGATCAAGCAAAGGAATTTGGAAACGGCCGGAAGGCCGTTTTTATTTTGGAAGCGGAAGGAACTTCGCTCCAAACGGCAGGATGTAACCACCCGCCGCGTTTTTGAGGCTTGCCGCGGCTGCGGCGAGATCGGCAAATTTAACAAGACCCATCGACCTGGTCATGTCCCCAGACAATTCCGAGAAGATCCTGATATCGAACTTCTCGGACTTTTGTTTAAGGCTCCACGCCGTTTGACCGCCGACGGAATATTTTTCGGCCAAACGCTCTGCCAGATTTTCTGCCATACCGTAAGAAAACCATTTTTCAAACTCGGCGCTTCCGGCACCATCGGGACATTCGGCGAGGACAACAATTGAGCCGCCCTCTTTGCAGACCAGTGAGGCGGTCTCGATCGCTTTGTGAGCCTGGACCATGTTGACGTCGTGTGGATACCCGCCACAACTGACTATTACAAAATCTCGTTTTCCCTCAACCTCAACCGTGTATTTTTCCGCATGCCTGCGGCATGCCTCTAGATGCGACGACTTCCAGTCGCCGGATACCAAATCGGTCACATTGCCGCCGCCATCGAAGAGGCTGTTGAACGCATACGCGGGCGGTGCCATTTCAACCGCTTCAATAAATCCTTGATGTACCGGATTCTTCTCCAGGATACTGGGCCCGACGTGAGCCGCGCGTGAACGGGATTTTGCGTCGAAGGCGAGGCCATGGGTTTTCACAACCGTTCTTTTTGAGGCAAGCCCCGGGCAAATGAGTTTCCTTCCCCCGGTAAAGCCGGCGAAATAGTGAAACTGTACTCCGCCGATAAGCACGACGTGATCCGATTCGATGAGCTTTCGATTCAGTTCAACCGGAATGCCGGATCTTGTATCGCCGAGTTTCAGAATGCCGCCAAGGTCGCGCGGATCATGTTCGTATGTCTTGATGCGCTGCTCGATAAAAGGCGTGAGAATTGAGATTCTTTCCTCACGGGTCACAGGGCGGTGAAGACCGGTCGCAAAAATGATCCCGATGTCGAAAGGCGTCACGCCCGCAGCAATGAGGCGCCTTACCAGTAAATTTGCGATTTGTCCGGCACCGATATTACGCGTTGCGTCCGGCACCACGATCAGGACCGACTCGTTCGCGCTGACGATGTCTTCGATGCCCGGCGATTCGAACGGATTATCAAAAAGGGATCCCAGTTCGACATCGCTTAGAGGAGCCATCTGAACGGCATCTCCAATCACATCAAAACGCGCGGGATCGTATTCAAATGGAATCTTCGAATTTCCGTAATTCAAGTCGATCGAGCGCTTCATTGGTTCCCTGCAAAACTCCGCTCACCAGGCAGCGTTGGAAAATGTCGTAAAAAAAGGAGCGGATACTGAAAGTCAATATCCTCCCCAAGATCGAAAGCTAGAAATGCATTACATGTCCCCGGACGCGTCGTCCGGATTCGGCTCACTGTTGCTTTCAGGCTCTTTCTGAGCCGGTTTTTCAGCTTCTCCGCTATTGGAGGATTCCGCTGAATTCGAAGCCTCATTCGCACCACTGTTGGCCGCTGGGGCTGCTTCGGTTGCGTCCGCATTCGCATTCGTCGCATTAATGTTTTCTGCCGAATTCGCGGCCTCGTTCGTGTTGGTCGCCGCCGGTCCGGCCGGCTTGCTGCAAAACATGAATCCGAGCACGAGAAGCAATCCAATCAGAAGCAGGGGCAGCAGCCATTTCAGGATCGAACCGCTGTCGCCGTCGCCGTCAAAAGCTTCGGTAACACCTCCAACCGCTTCACCGACCTTATCGGAAGCCGCCGCCGCGGCGTCTTTCACCGCCTCTTTGGCATCGCCCGCAGCCTCCTTCGCCGCGTCCATTTTATCACCCGCCTTTTCCGAAGCACCGGCAGCCATTTCCTTAACCGAATCGACAGCATCACCGGCGGTCTCTTTGGCAGTGTCAAAAGCATCTCCTGCTTTTTCCGCCGCATCTCCGGCCATCTCTTTGGCCTTCTCGACCATACCCTCGGAAGCTTCGCTCGGTTCCTCGGCCGCATCATCGACCAGATCTTTTCCGTTTTCGTCAGCCATTTGCAGTTCTCTCCTTAAATTTGAAAAGTACGGGACACAGAAACCGCGCGTAATGCTCAATGTCCATGACCGCATAAATAGGGGATTTCGGGCCTATTCTTTATTCTTGTTAACACGCCATTTTTCCCCACGTGATACCACTTCGTCAAGTTTTGTTTCCAATTCGCGCCGCTTATTCTCGATCTCAACGTCGTCTGCATCCGGTGGTACAAAAACGGGTTTACCAATAAACAGTTTCGCCTTCGCGAAAGGCTTGGGAATACGCGCCTTGTCCCAGGTATTGAATTCCCAGAATCGATCAGCGGCGGCGACCATCGGCGCAAGCCCGATTCCGGTCTCTTTGGCGAGGACCAACGCGCCCTTCTTTACCTTGTGACGGGGCCCCAGCGGGCCGTCCACCGTGATCAACATTCGATGTCCGCGCTCGGTCAGACGGATCATATCCGCGAGTGCCGATTTGCCGCCGCGTGTAGACGAACCGCGAATCATTCCGTAACCCAGCCGCTGCGCCGCACGTGCGATGATCTCGCCGTGAAAACTCGTCGAGACAAGGGCCACGACATCTGAGTGTCTCCAGACATAGGTCTGGAGAAAAATGTTGTCGTGCCAGAATATGATCGCCGGGGGAGGAGTGCGTGCGGTGTTGGAGTCCGTCGCTTCGGATGGTGTCTGATCGATTCCGGATGCGTCCTCCGTCGATTCAAACCTCGTTGTCTTCCCGAACAGCGTGATCAAAAGGTACAAAAACAGATCCGCAATCCGGATAGTGATGCGTCTGCGGAAACTGAAATCACTAAGAGGGGCGAATTCAAAAATATCTTTGTCCCTGAGGCTGTTGTTCTCCTTCATTTGGCAA
>JAOTWT010000460.1 GCA_029862725.1 Acidobacteriota bacterium
CTTTTATGTACTCGGCAAATCCGCCGTCCACCGTCCAGCCGGTAAAATCAGTGGAATCGCAGAGGTTTTCGCGTTTTGACCTGCAGTAAACGCATAAACCGCAGGTCCTGTTGAGCCACGCGACCCCGACCCGTTCGCCGCCGCTAAAGACCTCGACATCGCGTCCAGTTTCGACCACACGGCCGACGACCTGGTGCCCCGGAATCACGTTAGGCCGCCTTTGTGCGAGTTCCCCTTCGCAGACGTGCAGATCCGTCCGGCAGACCCCGCAAGCCGATACACGGACAAGAATCTCGTCGGGGCAAGCAGTCGGCCGTTCGGTCCTTGTCATCTGCAAAGGGCGATCTTCAACCGGAGCGGGTTCTTCGAGTACAAATGCTTTCATTTCTGCCATCGCGTTTTCCACCCGCAATCCCCATACCAATTTGCGAAAGGACCTTGTAACGCTTCGCTGAGTTAAGGCAATTTGAAGGGCGGTTAGAGATTACGTCTTTTCCAATTATTAATTCTGGTACGGTTACTGCCTCAGAGCATTTATAGCAATTGCGGCAGCGAAATATAAGCGGACAGCGAGTCGATTTTGAAAGGAACACTTGCGGAAATGAAAATGAACCTCTCCTGGAATTCGGATTCGCACAGAATTGCGTCGGATGCTGAAGCCCACTCACGCCCGGTAAAAGATGTCGTACGAAAACTTGCCACCTCGCCTACGGACGGCCTCTCCGAAGCCGAAGCGCGGAAGCGGGATCCGCGGCGGGCATCGTGTTTCTATTACAGGTCCTGGCGTTGTTTTTCGCATCTCAAACACAAATTCTCAACACCGTTCCGCCAAACTCCAGTGATCTCGCTGTTGTCGCGATCACGGCGTTGTTGCCGGTAATCGTGGTTGAGATTACAAAACTGGGGAGGCGCCGCCGTGAGTAATCGAGGAAACGGGTTCGCAAATGCCTTGAACTTATGTAAGCGGGTGCCTATCTCGACCCGCTGAGGCTCAAACGGCGATGAAAAAGATGTAGGCAGTACCGTACAAGAACAGCAGGAACAAGCCCGAACGACGATCATGCTGTTTTCTGATGCTGACAGTGGAAACCGCAATCGCTGTAAATGCCATTGCTATTATCGCCCCCTTGGTGGCGAGCCCGGCTGTTACAAGGGTTGGTGCGATCAATGGCCCTGATCCGATCGAAAGTGTTGAATCGACGAGACAAGCACCGAGGATACCTCCCACCGCAAGGTCTCTCTTCCCGTCGCGAAGAGCGGTGACATCGACGGCCAGTTCGGGGAGCGATGTCCCAAGCGAGGCGCCAAAAAAGCTGATCAGGTATTCGGGGACGCCAAGTCCGGCCGAGATCTCTATAAGTGCTTTTACAAAGGCACTTGCACCAACCCCTACAAGCGCGAGAAATAACAACACGAGGAACCCGTGAAAAATCATTCGGCTTGAACCCATCGGCAGCACCGGTTCCGAAAGCGGCGGGGCAAACTTCCAGGCCAAGGCCGATAGAACGATCCATGCTGCGATCAGAATGGCCGCATCCATTCTTGAAAGCATCCCGTCGGAAACAATCACGATTCCCAAGGCAAGCGCGAGTATTGTAAATCCCCCGATCATCGCCGTCCGGCTTCGGTCGATGCTGAATTTGGCCGAAAAGAACGGGAGCAGGCCGAAGATCAGAGTGATCTGCGTCATGACCGAACCAACGGAATCGCCCACGTTAAGGTCGCCGTGTCCGGCTAAAGAGGCGACTATCGAATTAGCGATTTCCGGGATATCGGTCCCGACGGAAACTATCGTGATGCCGATCAGGAAGGGCGGAAGAGAGAGGCCCTGTGCCAGCAGCGACGCGTAACGAACGGCGCGGCGGCTTGCGATTAGAGTCAGCGCCGCTCCCGCAATTGCTATTGAAATCCAGAAGAACATGCTCCACACGTGCGAAACGATGTTTCGCGACCTCCCAGTTTGAGCGCGAGCAACTATCTATCCTGTCTTCCCTTGCGTAACTAAACAAACCAGTAATCCGCACCAACACTATTACCTGGGCAACCGTTTAAGCCTCCGCATGCCACGATTACGAAACGTATTTACGCTTGACCGACGGCGCTGCCATTTTGGCTTCCGCCTCGCCGATCACGAACGTCGTCTTGACGGCGGTGTCGGGGGTCAAAGAAATCGAAGTGATTCCCTGTTCGACAAGCCACGCCGCAAACTGCGGCTTGTCCGAAGGTGCCTGACCGCAGATTCCGATCGGCTTTCCGGCTTCGCGCGCGTCCTTGATGACTGCGGCAATCATATCTTTGACGGCCTCGTCTTCTTCGTCAAAGAGCGCCGAGATAGTCTCCGAATCGCGGTCGACCCCGAGGACGAGCTGCGTCAGATCGTTGGATCCGATCGAATAGCCGTCAAAGATCTCCAGAAACGCTTTGGCTCGAACGATGTTTGATGGCAACTCGCACATGACATAGACTTCAAGGCCGTTTTCGCCTTGTTTGAGTCCATTCCGGCCCATTTCTTCCAGTACTTTCAGTCCTTCGGCAGTCGTCCGGCAGAACGGGATCATGACCTTCAGATTAGTAAGCCCCATACCGTCTCGAACCTCTTTTATGGCGGCACACTCGAGAGCAAAACCTGCCGCGTATCGTTCGTCGTAATAACGGGATGCACCGCGGAATCCCATCATCGGGTTTTCCTCGGAAGGCTCAAACTCTGAACCTCCAAGTAACTGCGCATATTCGTTTGTCTTGAAGTCGCTCGTTCGTACGATTACCGGTTTTGGGTAGAAAGCCGCCGCAATCTTGCCGATATCTTCGGCGAGCCGGCGAACAAAATACTTGACGGGATCCTGCTCGTCGCCTTGGGCAATCAAACGCCCGAGAGCGTATTGCTCCTGTTTATCCTCCATTTCGGAAAACTTCGCGAGAGCCATCGGGTGGATTCCGATCCGGTTGATTATGAATTCCAGTCTGGCCAATCCGACGCCCGAGTTCGGGAGTGCAGCCATTGAAAAGACCCGTTCCGGGTCGGCGACGTT
>JAOTWT010000461.1 GCA_029862725.1 Acidobacteriota bacterium
TAAAGTAAGGCGTCTAGACAGATGAACGAATCCGCCTCACTATCAAACAGACCTTGAACTTTGAACCTTGAACTCTGAACTCCAGGGCAGGCCGCGGATATACGCGGAAGAAGAGGGATTTTCGCAGATCTGATAATTGATAACTGATCGTTGATAGATGATCTGGTGAAAGGTTTACGGCATATTGCCGACGATCCCGTTGAACTCACCTTCCGTGAATGCACGCAATGATTCCGATCGCACGTTGCCGAGGGAACCGGCAATCAATAGCGCTTTGGTGACAGCTTCATCGGTACCTTCCAATACAACAACAAGATCATAGCGGCCTACAGTCCAGTAAATATCCCTGACTGTGACACCGAGTTTCTCCGCCATCGCCTTAAATTCCTCCGCGCGGCCTGGCGATTTTTTGACACTACGGATACCCTGATCCGTAAAATTTAAAAGGCTTATAAATGTAGCCATAGTCTCAGACCTCCATATCGATCTTTATTCTTCTTAGTTGAAGCAAATTCTTATAAACACATCCTATCTTAATAATCCTTTCTGAATGAAGGTACCACTTATGATTGAATGACCGAATACTATTCCTATTGAATTCGAATTGAAAGTCTTTTTCGCTGGACTGCTTAATACTCGGCCCGCCAGGTCCGTGAGGTTTTTGCCGCGGATCACGCAGATGAAAGGGATTAGATTATTGATAATTGATCGTTGACAAATGAATCGGACGCGGATCGCGCGGAAAAGACGCGGATTCGATAATTGATCGTTGATCATTAATCATTTATAGATGACATTAATGAACGAATCCGCCTCACTATCAAACAAACCTTGAACTTTGAACCTTGAACTACAGGGCCGGCCACGGATATACGCGATATAATGAATAAATGCAACATTTTTCACTATAAGGCGTATACTGTGTTGCATGGCGAGAAAACGCAAAAAATCCTTTCCGCTAAAAACGCCCGAACAACTCCGTTTGGTCTCTTCGCCCGCGGCGCTGGAAATCGTAAGGGCCCTGCGCCATCAAGGGCCGGCTTCGGTAAGCGAACTCGGGCCGATGATCGGTCGAAAGTCCAATTCGCTCCATTACCATATCCGCAAACTCACCCGCTCGGGAATGGTGCGAGTAACGGGCACCCGACGCTCGGGTGCGAGGACCGAATCGGTTTACGATGTGTCGGCCGACAGGTTTGAGGGCGTCGGTCTGCACAAGAGCAAAAAACTGAAAGGACTTGCCAACGAGGGTGTCCGTTCGTTGACGCGTTTGGCGGCAAGGGAATTCGAAAGGGCCTCGGCGCGGGATGGCGAGATTGTCGTTACGGGACGGCACAGGAGCATTCTTGCCCATCGTGTGTCGGCCCGCCTGACTAAAAAACAGCTTGCCGAGGTCAACCAATGTGTTGACCGCATCGAGGAGATCTTTGCCGCGAATGTCGGGAGTGGGTCCGGAGAAATGCATGCCATGACGATCGTCATGTCTCCTCTCGACACGCCATAGGCTGGTTCCGTTCTTCGCATGCGGAATTCAAGAAGATGCGAAACAGAGAGGGCCGCAGGGCACCTGGGAGCAATTATGAAAAATAGGTCTTTATTAAAGCGTCTGATTATCATCAACATACTGATCGTTGTCGCGGCCGCAACGGCCCTCGGCCAAAAATCCGCCAATAAGCCCCTTCACGAGATACCATTCGAATACGAACTCGACAAGGTGATCGTCCCGGTAGAGGTCAATGGAAAAAAGACAGTTCGGCTCATCTTGGACACGGGTATGCCGGAGGGGATTTTTCTCATGAAACCAGGGGCCGCCGATGATATGGAGCTGAGCTATGTTGGAGCAAACGTCATGCTTCGCGGTGCCGGCCCGGGAACCTCGTCGGCAAAAATGGCGATGGATGCGGAGTTGAAGCTTGCCGGGATCGCTTTCTCGGGCCAGAGGGTGATCGTGCTGAACGAAGAGGGCCCTTTATCGAGAACGGAATGGGACGGGGCGATCGGCGCGTCTGTATTTAATCGGTTTGTCGTGGAAATCGATGTCGAAAAGGAGATGCTCAGGCTTTACGACCCGAAAGCGTTTGACGCTGGTATGGCCGGCAGTGCGATCGATCTGACCCTCACACGGACCAAGCCCCACATCCAAGCTGCCGTAAATATCGAGGGTGTAAAGGAAGTTCCGATCCTGGCAATAATCGATACCGGCGCAAGTGCCGGCTTGGTTATATCGACCGCCAGGGGTTGGATCGCACCCGCGAATTCGATCGACGCTGTCCTGGGAAGCGGCGTCGGCGGTGATGTCGAGGGAGCTGTCGCAAGGGCATACAGCTTAAGTGTCGGTGCAACCAAGTTGAAAGACATCGTCGTCTACTTCAACCGCGGAGAAATGCCGGGCGACAAGGAGGCGTTGATCGGCATGGGGGTGCTCAACCGTTTTCACGTCACATTCGATTACACGGCAAAAAAGATGTTTCTAAAGCCCAACGGGCGCTACGAGGAGCCCTTCGAATTCAACATGACGGGGCTTTCGGTCCGGCCCGCAAAGGACGGCGCTTTGGAGGTTGTCGGCGTCATCAAGGGATCACCGGCATCGGATGCGGGCGTAAAAAAGGGCGACAAGGTGGTTTCGATCGATGGTAAAAAGGTTTCTTATTCCGATTTCGCGAAGATCATCGAAGAAATCCGGAAACCCGGGATAAAGATCGAGGTCGAATTCGAACGCGGGGGAAAAACCTTTTCGAGATCGCTGGTCTCGCGGAGGCTTATTTAGGTCCTGATCAATCGAAATGGCCCTCACCCCTCATCCCCGGGGTATTTTAAAATTAGCCGCGGATGAACGCGGAAATGAAGACGATTTACGCGGATCTGATCATTGGAACCTGAAACCTGGAACGTGAAACCTGGAACTCTGCCCCCCTTCACCCCCAAGCGAAGCGGCACCCCCAAGCGAAGCGGCACCCCCAAGCGGAGCGCCACCCCTCAGCGAAGCGCCATCCCCCGACCTCATGACTCGTTTAGAGCAGAGGTCGG
>JAOTWT010000462.1 GCA_029862725.1 Acidobacteriota bacterium
AAGGTTTACCTGGGCGAGCTCGTCGTCGTTGCCGTAATCCATTATGACGATTGTTTTATTTGCGGTTCCAAAAACCAGTTTTGTCCCGGTTTTTGCAACGGGTGTCGTGATCTGCGCGTCTATTTCTTTGCTCCAGACGCTTTTTCCATTCGAATCGAGCCTGACAATGCCGCCTTCACGGTGCATCGTCAATGGCATTCCCTGAAAGTTCCTCTCAGCAAAGAACACAGGCGCTTTGCTTCCTTCATATTGCCAGAAGGGAATCCCTGTTTCCGGGTTTATCTTGCGCAAGAGCGCTCTCGTGACCCCGTCCGAACCATTTCCGAAAATAGCCGACGCGAAAAGCTGACCCTTATAAAACATGACGTTCGTCTCGAGATTTCCTCCGAGGTCGGCTTGCCATGCTAGAGACCCGGTCCGTTGATCGAGTGCGATGATGGTTCCTGTGGACGTGGGAATAAAAATCTTTTCGTTATCAGACGCAGGGCTGTTGCGGGACGGATTTGGATTCGAAAAACTCCAGCAACGTTTTAGCGGCGATTCCCATGAATGCTCCTGTGCGCCGGTTTCAAGCGAGACCGAAGCCAGCAGGATTATAACCGCCAGCCACTGAAAAGCGGTGCGGAGAAGGGAATTGTAATTTTGATGATTACCGAATAGAATTGTGCGCATCCAAAATAAAGTGCCGGCCCGATCCAATCCTTCAGATGAGTTGGAAATCTCAAACGGTTTGCCGGTAAATTCGGAGACAAAAATGTCATTTAATAAAATCATCATAGTCGGGAATCTCGGCAGGGATCCCGAACTACGTTACACACCTCAAGGTAACGCCGTATGCAACTTCTCAATGGCCACGAATGAAAAACGCCGCGATAAGAACGGCGATTTGCAGGACATTACAACGTGGTTCCGAATCACCCTTTGGGGCCGCCAGGCCGAAAATGCCTCAAAATACCTGCAAAAAGGAAACCCTGTTTACATTGAGGGCCGCTTGAAACTCGATGAATGGACGGACAGGGACGGAAATACCCGGCAGACGCTTGACGTTACCGCCACCGACATGCAATTCCTGAGTGGCGGTGTACGATCCGAAGAAATGTCCGCGGCGGCAGGCGGCTCTAACGCCTCTAATGAGTTTTCAACCTCATCGCAACCGACTGAAACACAAGAGTCCGGCGACGATACGGGCGACGACGAGATTCCGTTTTAGTACACAGCGTGGGTTGCCTCGGCGTCACTTCGAGGCGACCCAGTTTCCCATATTCCTGAATTTTTCGCGTCTTTCCGCAAGCCGTCTCTCCCGCGGGATACGCTCCAATTCCTCAATGTGACGGATTAGAGTATCTCGCAGATTTCTTGTTATTTTGTCCAATTCGCCGTTTTCCGTAGTGCCGTCGATCTTGGTCCATTCACCGCCTTCCTCAATAACCCCGTCTATGAGGCCTAGTTTCTCGAGGTCGGTGGCCGTTAAACGAAGGCTATTTGCCGCCCTCTCCGATTTCGAGGCGTCTTTCCAGAGGATCGCCGCGCAGCCTTCAGGCGAGATAACCGAATAAATCGAGTTCTCCATCATCAGCACACGGTCCCCAATTCCTATTGCCAGGGCCCCTCCCGATCCGCCTTCGCCGACGACGACCACAAGAGTGGGAATCTTGAGCCGCGCCATTTCCTTCAAATTAAGGGCGATCGCCTCAGCTTGGCCGCGCTCTTCGGCGTCAATCCCGGGATATGCGCCGGGAGTATCAATAAAGGTCACCAAAGGGCGTGAAAATTTCTCCGCCATCTTCATAAGCCTCAGGGCCTTCCGGTATCCTTCCGGTTTGGGCATTCCGAAATTCCGGAAGCGTCTTTGATTCGTGTCTCGACCTTTTTGCTGTCCGATTACGGCAACTTCTTTATCAACAAGACGCGCAAAGCCGCACACCATCGCGGCATCATCGGCATACCTGCGGTCTCCGTGTATCTCGACAAAATCCTCGAGCATGCCTTCGAAGAGGTCCAGCGCGTACGGCCGGTCCGGGTGCCGTGCGAGTTTGACGCGCTCAAACGCATCCGGTTGTTCTTTTTTATCTGCCATAAAGACCCCCACAAACCACGCTACCATCCCGCAGTACTACATGTCATACGCCGAATTCCCATTCCGGATGATATCCCATTTCTAAAAGGCTTCGATCCAGAAGAGCGGACCCCCGTACTTTCAGCGGGACCGCCTCGATATCGACGTCGAGCCCCTCATTCTGCAGTGTCAGTCGAAAAAACACACTGCAGCTGCCGGAAGTCGATCCAAGTATCGAAAAAACCTCACTTACCTTCTGGCGGTCGAGACGGTCTCCGTCGCCGAGTGGAAGAGTGAGTTTCCGGGCGCTTCGAAAGACCATTTCGGTGAGGCTCGTAACCTCGTTGACGATCAGCGTCATGTCCTGCCCCTCGTTCGACTCGACCTTTGCCTTCACTATCAGAAGTTCATCGTCCTTAACCGACGATGCGTATTGATCAAAAGCCTCAGACCAAAGGAGGCATTTGGCGCCGTTCGTTTTATCTTCCAATCGAAATATACAAAATCGGTTGCCCTTCCTGCTATGCCGGACCTGCGTCGAGGTAACGATTCCTGCGACAGTGATCATGGATCCCACTGGAACCTCGCTTTGATCCGCGAGCGGGAGAATTCTCATGTTTTTCAAGACTTCTTCATAGGAATCAAGCGGATGGCTCGATAGATAGAATCCTACCGAGTCCTTCTCGAGCTGAGACATCTGCGCCCTTGTAAACGCCTCCGCTTGGGGCAACATTGAATCGCCGCCGCCGTCGGCCGTTGAGGGATCCCCGAAAAGGGCACTTTGTCCCATATTCCGGTCGTTCCAGCTACGCTGTGCATAGGAAAGAGCCGATGGTATAGCCGCGATCAGACGTGCCCTCCATTTAAGCGCATGGTCCGTATCTTGAGCCGGATCGATCGAATCGAAGGCGCCCGCGTTGATGAGGCTTTCGAGTGTCCGTCGATTGAGCGCCTTTTG
>JAOTWT010000463.1 GCA_029862725.1 Acidobacteriota bacterium
TGTTATCTGAAATGTTTTTGAGATTTTTTTGTTTTTGCCTGTTCCTGCCTCTTTCAAATGTCCTTTACGCACAGGACAAACCCGCAGAAACCAAACCTCCGGAAAAAATCAATAAAAGGCCATTGGCTGATCCGGCACCCTCTCCCGAACCCTTCGACAATAGTACTGTCAACGAATTGACCAAATGTGTGGTTCTACAGACGGCAAAAGGCGATATTGAGATCGAGATGTTCCCGTTCATAGCGCCAAATACCGTCAGAAATTTCCTAAACCTCTCGGCGATCGGTGCGTTCGAAAATACGACCTTTAGCCGTGTCGTGCCCGATTTCGTGATCCAGGGCGGGAACCTGTATACGAACAAGAACATCACCTACGAAATGTCGGTCCGTGCGCACAAGAAGCTTTCCGACGAACCCAATCAGATCAAACACGAGCGAGGGATCGTTTCGATGGCGAAGGGCGACGAGCCCAATTCCGCCTCGACCAGTTTCTTTATTCTCTTACGGACCGCGAGTTCCCTCGACAATAATTTTGCGGCATTTGGAAAGGTCGTAAAGGGCATGGATGTTGTCGATCTGATCAATAAAATGCCGGTTGATGATGAAACGCCGAAAGAACCGGTTGTCATTTCGAAAGTGTTGATCAGGACGTGTGACAAAATTCCGCCCGAAGAATTAGCAAAGGAGAACACTCCGGCGGCGGCTGTCAAGGTAAACAATCTGCCGAGATTCGGTCTGCGGGGCCGGGTGAAGAGCGTTCGGGAGTCGACGTTTGAATTAAAGGGAAAAAAGAAAGACTGGCGCGAAGAGGATCGAGTCCTCAAGAGCACGATTCATACGGAGTTTGGGGACATTGGTGATTTCCTCAAAAGTACGTATTTCAACCCGGATGGTTCGGTCGATCTTGTAAACGTCAATGAGCCATCGACGTTGGGGTCAGCAGTTGGTTCGACGGCCAAGGATATTATGAAAGACCGGGAGGGCAATATAGTCTCTCAGGCGGAGCTCACCAGAACCGCTGAAGATACCTTTACTTATGAGTTTGCTGATCGGCAAATCAAACCTAAGGTTCGCGGCACTATTAAGACGAATGAATTTGGCAGACCTCTTGAAGATACCAGACAAGAATTTGACGAGAGTGGCAAACTCACATTAACTCTAACCACCACAACTACTTACGATGCTTATGGATTCATGACAAGCCGTATCCAGGTCGACGGGAGCGGCAAAAAGGTCTTTTACAATCGATACGAGTATCCGGAGCTGGATGACCGTGCGAATTGGACCGTACGGCTTGTATTCGATGCGGAGGATTCGGAAAAGCCGGTCCAGATTGTGAAGCGGGTTTTTGAGTATTACGAAGAGAAGTAGCTGAGCGGAACACGGGTTAAGAGTCGACCTTATTTCTATGGGGCCGTTTGAAATGTCGATTTAAATTGCCCCAAGCTTTAGCTCGGGGATACGAATGCCCTAAACCCCAAAAGGGGCTTAAGCCCCCCCCCCCCACTTTTTGTTGACTCTAAGCCACCGCGCTTAAGCGCGGTGCAATTTAAATGAGGACGAACGTCCTTCCGTCAAACCACTTGCTTATTTTCTAAGGGTCGCCATTTGGCAATATGGTCTGTACCATAGAGTCTAATTTTGAGTTTCCAACTCCCGTGGGAACAAACACACATCCCGGCCTTTCGCCAAAAACATTCCCAGTCACATTCCGTTCGTTATCGAGTCCCCCAACGGTCCACCAACTACCGTTCCATTTAAACATGCCACGGTGATCCATCGTCGCAACTGGCTTGTCTTCGTAGGCGACCCATTTGT
Organism: Acidobacteriota bacterium; assembly: GCA_029862725.1. Classification (GTDB taxonomy): domain Bacteria; phylum Acidobacteriota; class Blastocatellia; order Pyrinomonadales; family Pyrinomonadaceae; genus Aridibacter. The sequence continues at coordinate 1,818 of JAOTWT010000463.1, forward strand.
CCTTGTTGAAGTCCCATCCAAAAACATGTTTTTTTGCGACTGCGGGAGTACCGTCATAACCGATGCCATCGTAGTTGTAGGCTGTCGGGGTGCCGCCCATAAAGAGCACCAAGTTACGCTCGGCGTCGCCGGCGCCGGCCATGCGGTAATGCCCGCGGCCCGGCAGTTGCGGAAGGCGTTTGTACTCGATCTGCGTGGGGTCAAGCGGATCGATCGTCCCCATCCAACCCTCATTGACCGTGTCGAAGATGCGTTTTCCTTCTTTCCGCGCCACAACCGCGACGCCGTCAGCAATAACAAAACGATTTCCAACGATGCCGCCGGCATGACCAAAGACCTTTGTCCCCGGATACTCGGTTGCCTCAAACCACCGATTCTTTTCTGTATCAAATACCTGGACGAGGCTCACATTGCCATCGTCGTGCCAGCCGGAGACGAGGTAAATGTATCGGTTCTTGTAGACAAATGTAACCATATCGTCAACGGGCGTCGGCATATCCTTCATTCGTTTGTATTTCATCCTTTTCGGATCGAATCGAAATACCTCCGGAGTCGATTTTTCGCTGCCGTCCTCCGCAACCGTATAACCTCCAAAGATATAGACTTTGCCGTTCACTCCCTCAGCCGATGCGGCCAGACGCCCTTCCTCAACCGGCACATCCGGCAAGATCTTCCATTTCCGATCGCCTTCGACAAACATATATGCATTGCGAGATGTATTATTCCATCTTTTACCCTTTTTAAGCCCCGAAAAAGAGAAGATCCGAATGTTGCCCTTTACAGTGATCGAGGCAACCGCGTTGTTTGCGTGCGGGACCGGGAGAGGGGGAAAGCAATCGGCCCGGCCGCCGGCAGTCAGCAACAAACCGGCCGTAATAAGAACCGCCATTCGTTTGTATATCTTCATAACAAACAAAGAAAAAGGATATCTGATTCAGAAGCCTTCTGTTTCGCGACAGAGTTCTCGTCGTCAAATATCCGTTTTAGCCTGGGGTTGATAGCCCCGGAGAATTTGCGGGCTATGCCGTGGCTTCGTCAGCCTGCCCGCCTTCTTCGGTCATGCTCGCAAGCCAGTCCTGCATCTTCTTCAATCTTTCAGCACCGTTGGGTGCGTCCATGATGACCTTCTCAAGATGTTTATACATGTCCGGGCTTTCATATTGTTCACGCAAGTCA
>JAOTWT010000034.1 GCA_029862725.1 Acidobacteriota bacterium
GCAATGGTCGGATTCGCGATTTCGAATTCGGTAACCCCACCCGTGGCAAAGGAATCGGGATTGGTCTGATTGGCATTAACATCGAGCGGCGTGGACTGTCCATCGGCGACAATTGTCTGGGGATCGGTCCCGATCGAAGCGGTCAGACCGTCTCCCCTGAATCCCTGATAAGAAACCACATTGGTCCAATCGTTATCGACAGTTACCTGAGTGGTGTCATTCCAGTCCTGGATCAATGGCGCGCCGCCAAACAGCTCCGAGTAGTAGTTGTTTGCCGAAACCTTTCGTTCGGTGAACGGCGTCAAGAGGAGTGCGGCCAATACGAAGAGAAAGGCCGGCAATCTTAGAATCCTAGAAACATGCATACTTTGCTCCTGCAGCGTTTGCGTGTATCCGTACTCCCCGCGTTCTGAAACTCGGACGGATTTCGCAACGCCAACTAAAAAGTTGGTAGTCGTTACTAGAGAAGACGGTTAATATCGGCCAATTCCCGGTTTTTTTTGGTAGTTCGAGCCAAAAGCAGGATGATATCGATCCGTATCCTTGCAAAGACTATTCTGATTGTTTGGGGTGCTATTAAGATAACACAATCACATTATTTGTAAAGTTAATTGAGTCAGGTGTTTAAGCAACGCAAGACGGCAACTGAAAGGCGATCGGGACTCCGCCGGGTTGCACGGAACGCGGGATAGCCCTCGTCCCTCCCAAGTTGCTTCTTTGCGCGGTATTCGGCAGGAATCTAACGGTATCTCGCGGCCTGTTTCGAAAGGGTTCGTTAGCTTGCCTATTGGAAGTTAGCCGTGATAAGTTTATCCCTCATCTGGGCTAAATATTACGGACACAAAATTGATTAAAGTGAGGAATCTCTAATGACTCTCGAAGCACTTGGGATGGTTGAAACGAAAGGATTTGTAGGCGCCGTCGAGGCCGCCGACGCGATGGTTAAAGCCGCAAATGTCACGTTGATCGGAAAAGAGTATATCGGGGCAGGGTACGTCACGATCTTTGTCCGTGGTGACGTCGGTGCGGTAAAGGCCGCGACCGATGCCGGTGCTGCTGCCGCCCGGCGCGTTGGGGAGTTGATCAGCGTGCACGTCATTCCGCGTCCCCACAGCGAGGTCGAAGACGTTTTACCCGGGAAGGGTGTCGCCAACGGAAAATCGGTCAGGGCCGGTGCGGCGAAATCGAGCGGCAAGACGAAATAGCGATTGATTTTTTGGCGTAATACGCGGCAATTCCGATGGCTCATAAGGATTTGATTTCACAACAGTCTGCGCGAGATGCGGTAGAAGCGGCGCATGTCGCTTTCCAGACTGTGATGCGGTTTGACCAGACCAAGATCGATTCGATCTGCGCTGCGATGGCCGAAGCCGCATTGCGGGAATCTGCCGCGCTCGGAAAACAAGCCGCAGACGAGACAGGCTTCGGCAATGCAGCCGACAAGCGTGAAAAGAACAGGTTTGCTTCGGAAGACGTCTGGAATTATTTCCGCGGTTTGAAGACGGTCGGCATTATCGGAAACTCCGACGGGATCGTTGAGATCGCATCGCCGAGAGGGGTTGTGGCTGCAATAATCCCCTCGACCAATCCTACCTCGACAGCGATTTTTAAGATCATAATCGCTGTAAAATCCCGGAATACCATCGTGCTCTCCCCGCACCCTTCGGCTGCAAAGTGCATTGCGGAATCGGCGCGCATAATGAAGGAAGCAGGAATCCGGCACGGTCTTCCCGAAGATGCGATCCAGTGTCTCACTGAATCGACGATCGAAGGAACGGAAGCTTTAATGAAGCACCGCAAAACGGCCGTGATCCTCGCGACAGGAGGAATCGGTCTTGTGCGGGCGGCCTATTCGTCGGGGAAGCCCGCATTTGGAGTAGGTCCGGGAAACGTCCCCGTTTTTATCGAGCGCTCTGCGGACGTTTCTAAAGCGGCGGCCGATATCCTGACCGGCACATGTTTTGACAACGGAACAATTTGCGCTTCAGAGCAATCTGTCGTTGTAGATGCCCCGATCGAAGCGGATGCGAGAAAACAATTCGAGCTCCAGGGCGGTCATTTTCTGAACCGTGAGGAGGCCGACCGTGTGGTCAAGGTGCTCGTCAACTCCGAAGGGAAGCTGAACCCGGGTATCGTCGGAAAATCGGCCTCGTACATAGCTCAACTCGCCGGTGTTCAGCTGCCTGAAGGAAAGAGATGTCTCATCGCCGATTGCGAAGGTGTCGGGCGGGAATATCCCTGGTCTGTAGAGAAGCTCTCGCCGACGCTGGCGTTTTTTGTTGCGGATGGGCTTAAAGCGGGTGCCGACCTTTGCGAAAAGATTCTTCGTTTTGGAGGTATGGGACACACGGCTGGTATGCACACAGGTAACCGCGACGCCGCGATCGAATACGGCGAGCAGATGCCGGCCGCGCGGATTGTCATAAACTCACCTACAACGCACGGTGCCATTGGCTTTTCGACCGATCTGCCTCCCTCGATGACACTGGGTTGCGGTTCCTGGGGCGGAAATGTCACATCCGATAATGTTTCGCCGCATCACCTGATGGATATAAAAAGGGTCGCGTTCGAGACAAAGCCCGTGAACAGTGCGCTGGAAGGCGGAATGCGGACCACCCGTGATTCGAAAGATGTTGGCCGTGCCGAGATCGCTGCTTTAGTAGACAGTTTTCTGAGCCAAAAACTGGCGAATGAGGATGCGGCAACACCGGCGCCAAAACAGGCACCGGCGACCGTAATCCATCATGTAACTTCGAAAACGGAGGTCGAAATAATAGCCGTAGATTTCGTAAGTGAGTCTGATGTCAGGGACGCAGTAAACGAAAACCGGAAGATTTATATAAACGCTAAGACAATTGTGACCCCTGCGGCACGGGACCTTGGGACAGAAAAAGAGGTTATTGTTGAAGTATGACTTACCCCCTGGATTATCTTACCGAATGGCAGAAACGCTTGTAAAAAACCCGACTTGCTCAAAATGCGGCGAAGACGCGCGCCCGCAGGCGCTGTTTTGTCATGCGTGCGGCGGCGAGATTATTGATCTGCCGCAAGATGAAAAGGGAAGCGTGAGTGCGGCCTGGTTCAGGGAAGAGATTGTCGAGGTTCCGGATACGAAGGCTGAAAATTCCGTTGCGGCAGGGGAGATGCAACGTTCGGACGAAGGGGACAGCCCGGCCGTTGAAGATTTATCCGCCGAAGTGGAGTTGCGGTCCGATGCGAATGGTTCTGTGGAGAAAGAGGATCCGGATGCCGGAAAAGAGGATAACGAGGAGGGACAGGCCGAAGAAAAACGAGTCGAGGAAGAAGGAGCTGCTGAAGCCGAGTCGCCGGGTAGTGTAAGAATCAGGAGAAAGTACGTAGCGGACCGGTCGTCGGATAAACAGGTGAAGTTGAAAACCGCATCCGATCTTCGGAGGAGGCCTAAATCAGTCCATGCAAAAAGGGTGGAAGTGGTGTGGGAAGAGAATTCCGGTTCGCCGAATGTCCTTTTTCTGGCTGTCGGCCTTCTGATCGCGACGGTAGCAGGAGTGCTGCTGCTTCTCGCTTACTATTTGAAGTAAGTATTCGCGAATCCCCGTATTTCGTTGATTGCCCCAATTTGAAATTGGCGGCAATTTATAGAACGGGAAAGAAGACAGACAAACACGTCATTGATTGGATTTCTTAATCGCGGGTTTGAGGGACGGTTCCTGCACGGCGACCCGGCCGGTGCGCGTGAGTGCAATCCGTTTTTCTTTTGAAGGTCCATCTTTAACAACGACCTTGATGTTTCTAAACGAGCCGTCGAGCCTGTCGTTCGTAGGGATGTACCCAATTGAATACTGAGTCCGCAATTCTTTTGCGATATCAATGGCGATGCTCTCTAACTCTGAGAGCGCGTTCGGGAAATAAACCTTGCCGCCGGTATCTTCCGCCAATGTCGTCAGAAATGCTTTGGCCTTTTTCTGCGGGCTCTTCGAAATCAGTCCGCCTTTGCTGTCGAGACCCTTTACAAACCCGATCACATAGATCTGGACATTTGTTTCACGAAGGAGTTCATATAGCTGTTTTTCGGTGTAGACGCTGTCGCGGTCCTCACCATCCGTTACAAGGATCAATGCCCTTCGTTTTGCGTCATTTCTGACTTTCTCGTACTCATTGACGCGGTCCGCGGCCAGATACACGGCATCGATGATAGCGGTTTGCCCGCCCTCTATATACAAATTATCCAGTGCATCCATGAGATCTTCTTTCTCGGACGTAAAATCCTGCTCAAGCATGATCTTGTCCGAGCTGACAAATCGAATGATGCTGGTTTCGTCGTTGGGGCGGTTTGTCTGGATTATCGTCTTACCGGCATCGATCACGTCCTCGAGCTGTTCCCGGAGCGAACCGGAATTATCAATGACGAGGGTATAATTCGTCGGGACCTCGGATGTCGAAAAAAATCCGATCGGCTGGAGCACACGATCTTCATAAACTTCGAAATCAGACTGCAGGAGATTCGCGATCGACTTGTTATTACGATCCACGACCCGCACATTCAGGTTTACAAGCTCGGTATCGATAACGATTTCTCCATCGCTTTCGACGATCAGAGGCGGAGGGGTCGCGATCACAGGAGGTGTCGGCGCCGGCGAGGCCGTTGAACCATCGTTTGTTTGCGCCGCAGCAGTGAAAAGGGCCGTGAACGCAAACAACGCTCCGGCACCGATCGTTATTAATACCGCAAGATATAGACGGGTCTTGTACATAATTGGATTAAAGTTCAAAAGGGCTTCAAATTCTATTTAACATTCGGCGTAGCATAATAGCCGCTACGATATCTGACGGTTAGACGCCCCAATCCACTTACGCGTTTGACCTTAACTTTTACTTTTCTCCAATCACCATTCGGGGAAAAATCTTCCGGAGTGTAACCTATTGAATACTGGTGCCTTAGCTCGAGGGCTATTCGCTCAAATATTTCATCCATTTCCACTTCGGAAGTCGGATAAAATGATTTGCCGCCGGTCACACTCGACAGCTCATCGAGAAATGCCTGGCCCTGCATCCCCTCAATCGAAGAAGAATCGCGAAGATCCATGATCCCAACTGAATAAATCACAACATCTGATTCCTTCATCAGGCGCCGGACTTCCTTGAAGTTGTAACGCGAAGCATTGTCCTGTCCGTCACTGATGATCAACAGCGCTTTTTTCTGGTGTGTTCCGCGGGTGACTCTTTCGACTCCCAGATAACACGCGTCATAGAGTGCCGTATTGTGTTTTGGTTCGACGAGCGTCAGGCGGTTTAACACGGCCTCGCCGTCGCGCGTCCTGTCCATCAGCAACTGCGCGCGTTTATTAAACGCTATCAGATAATACTCGTCGCGGGGATGGCTTGTATTGATGAAGCGCGCGAGGGCATTTCGTGCCTTCGAAATCTTACCGCCGTCCATCGAGCCGGAGACGTCAAAAAGGATCCCGATCGACACCGGCGCGTCGGTATCACTAAAAAACGTGATATTTTGCCTTGTTTTTTCGTCCCAGACGGTGAAAGCGTCCTTCTCCAGGCCGGATACAAATCGGCCGTACGAATCCGTCACCGTAAGCGTAAGCGTCACGAGATCGGTGTCGATCTCGATTCGATCGGCCTTTTTATCCCCCTGCTTTGGCGGGGTCGGCGAAACTACCTGGGGATAAACCGACAATGCACCCAGGGCGATCAGAAAAAACACCAAAACCGATCGGCCCATCACCACGTGCCGACCAATTAATACCTCTAAAGTCATAAATTCTCCGGATAGACCTTTCACACCATATTAAGGAACCTTCATTACCTATGCAAGATTTATTTTTTGATGTGGTAAAGACGATATTCGTTGTTTGGGTCAAATCATTCCCCGAAAAAGGGATTGAGCGCAACTTTTGCGACGCGTAAAGCGTGGTATAATTCTGAGTTTGAATCACCTGTTGGCCCCGGGCCAATTACTGCGGAATACAAAAATACGGAATGGCTGAATTTCTTTGTCGCCTCGGAACTCCTTCCGGGGAGGTCGTCACAAAAATTGTAGAAGCACCTGATCGCGTTGAAGCAAAAGCTCAACTCGAGGGCGAGGGCTTCCGCGTGTTCAATGTGTCGACATCGCAAAACGGTCTTAGTGCCGTCATCGGTGGTGGATCGAAAAATTCCAGAAACCGCGTTAAACCCTCTGATTTCCTACTATTTAACCAGCAGCTCTCGGCTCTTTTGCGGGCCGGGATTCCGGTGCTGCAGTCGATCGGACTCCTACGGCAAAGATCCGCTTCGGCGTCTCTCAGAAATGTCCTGGCCGACGTAGAGGAGAAGATACGAACTGGTGTTCCGCTTTCCGACGCGTTTGAATCGCAGGGCATCTTCCCTCGGATTTATACGGCCTCGATACTCGCCGGCGAGCAGAGCGGATCGCTTGACGATGTTCTTACAAGGTACGTTCATTACCTGAGGAGGAGCGTTGGTGTATCCCGCAAACTGCGAAGCGCGCTCGCGTATCCTGCCTTCCTGCTTCTAGCCGCGACCCTCATGGTGTCCTTCCTCGTTTTATATATCATTCCGAGGATGTCGAGCCTCTTTGAGGGTCTGCATACGCAGGGAGGGCTTCCGACCGTCACGGTTATTGTGCTCACCATTTCCACGATTGTTGCGTCAAACATCTGGTGGATTCTGCCCCTGATCATAGTTGTCGCGGTAGCAATGTTCCTGTGGCTGCGTACAAACAGCGGGAAACTTTTTTCACACAGGCTTCTGCTCAGAGCACCGATCGGCGGCTCACTCGTGCGGCAGATGACGGCGGCTCAATTAACCCGCTCGCTTTCGACGCTAATTGCGGGCGGTCTCACGATTCCGGATTCATGGGAGATTTCTTCGCAGGCAATTACGAATCTTGAACTGCGGCGGCGAAGCCAGTCCGTCTTGCCGATGATCCGGGAAGGGAGGTCCTTTACGGATGCGCTTGAAACCGCGAACTGGATGCCGGAGTTGGGACTGGATATGATTGGAATTGGCGAAAACTCTGGCAGCCTTCGCGAGATGCTCGACGAGGTTGCCGAGTTTTACGATGCGGAATCGGAAGTCCGCCTGGAGCAATTGACGACCCTGCTCGAACCGGTGATCCTTGTTTTTATGGCTGGAATCGTCGTGGTTATCCTTTTGGCGATTTATCTTCCGATCATACAAGCGATTTCCTCGGGCCCCTTCAGTTCCAGATAGGAAAATTAAATGGCAAATCAGATAAATAAGGACACCGCTTCGACGTCCTCTCCAAAAATCGAAATTGCAGAGTTCATCGAAAACGAACCACCGGAAGTGACGGCGGCAAAGGCCGTCGCGCGTAGGTACCGCCTGCCGTATATCGATCTCCTGCCGCCGGACAAGGAATCGCCGATCGACTACCGGGAGCTGGCCAAGATTCCGGTCGATCTGATGTTACGGAACCAATTTGTGCCGCTCAAACGAGAGGGTAGAAACCTTCACACTGCGATGTCGGACCCGACGAACCTGGAAACCCTCGATGAGCTTGAGAATGCTCTGAACGTGCGGATCGTACCCTATGTCGCGACTGCCGGGGCGATCGACGTGGTGCTGAAGAAGGGTGACGCGACCCAGAGAGTGATGCAGGAGGCCGCGTCGACTTTCAAGATCTCTCTCGTCAAGGAAACCGAACACGGCGAAGAAGTCCTCGACCTCGACCGTCTCGCCACCGACTCCGAAATGTCGCCGATCATCAAGCTCGTCGACACAGTCATTTATAACGCGATGGAATCCCGCGCATCGGATATTCATATCGAGACGAGGGAACGCGATGTACAGGTGAAATTCAGGATTGACGGCGCTCTTTACGCTAAAGTCGATCCGATAGACATCGCCTATCACCAGACCCTCATTTCGCGGATTAAGGTCATGAGTGAGCTCGATATCGCGGAACGAAGAGTTCCGCAGGACGGCCGGTTCAGGGTGCGGTACAAGGGCCGGACCGTCGATTTTCGTGTTTCGATCATGCCCACCATCTATGGCGAAGATGCCGTGATCCGGATCCTCGACAAGGAACAGATTTCCGAGGAGTTCAAGAATCTTAGCCTCGATGTGGTGGGTTTTGAGGAGGAAGAACTCAAGCGTTTCAGGCATTTTATCAAGGAGCCCTACGGAATGGTACTCGTAACGGGCCCGACGGGTTCGGGCAAGACGACGACGCTGTATGGCGCCCTGAACGAGATTCGCAACGTCGAGGATAAGATTATTACGATCGAAGACCCGGTCGAGTATCAGCTCCAGGGTATCGTCCAGATCCCTGTAAATGAGAAAAAGGGACTGACTTTCGCGCGTGGCCTGCGCTCGATTCTGCGTCACGATCCGGACAAGATCATGGTCGGTGAGATTCGCGACGAGGATACCGCCGATATCGCGATTAACTCGGCATTGACCGGTCACCTCGTATTTACGACGGTTCACGCGAACAACGTGATTGACGTGATCGGCCGTTTCTTGAATATGAAAGTGGATCTTTATAATTTCGTGGCGTCGCTGAACTGTGTGCTCGCTCAAAGGCTCGTGAGAGTGCTTTGCCCGACATGCAAGAGACCGTATCAGGTTACGAAAGAAGAGCTTATTCAGTCCAACCTGGATGTCGACAGGTTTATCGGCCAGACTTTTTTCCAAAATGTGGGTTGCGACGCATGCAATCACACGGGCTACCGAGGGCGGACGGCGATTCACGAGCTCCTCGATATGTCTGACGAAATTCGCGAGATGATCATCGAACGCCGGCCCGGATCTGAGATCAGAAATGTGGCGGAAAAAGAAGGTCTGAAAAGCCTCCGTGGTTCCGCCTTGAGTAAAGTATTTGCGGGTGTTACGACGCTTCACGAGACTAACCGGGTCACGTTCGTGGATTAAACCGATTTATCGGACATCTCTCCGGAGGTTTGGGTCAATAAAACCGTGGATCGCATTGTTTGCAATTTTATTTGGTTACATACAGAATAGAGTCGTCCTTTGGGACCTCCTTTTTGAAACTTTAGAATCCTGCCGGCGTGTATCCTTTGTCGGCCCAAAAGGCGTCTATTTCTAATTCAAGAACAAAGACTATGAAAATCTCAGCCAAATTTCGATTCTTACTCACATTTGTCATGCTCCTGAGCCTGCTTAGCCCGACCGCGGCGATGTCGTTCGGCGAAGGCAAAAAGCAGTTCAAGAGGGGGCTCAAACATGAAATTGCTGAAGAATGGGACCAGGCGGCGGAAGCTTTTGCGCTGGCAGTTGCCGATAACCCAAAAAATCCGGAATACCGGCTCCATTATATCCGCGCCCTTTTTAATGCGTCGCAGATGTATATGAAACGGGGAAGCATGCTGGCTGCGGAAGAGGATTATGCCGGTGCTTATATTGCGTTTCGCAAGGCTTACGGTTACGACCCGGTTAACGAGCTTGCAAAGAGCGAAATGGCCCGCATGCTTCGGATGCAAAAAGCCGTGATCGACGGGAAAGACCCGAATGCCGAGCCGGCTGAAGTAAAACTTGTGAAGACAAGTCTCGACCGCCCCGATGTTCCGGACGATGTGGCGGTTCCCCAAAGATATGAAAAACTGCGAGACGTGCCCTTTCCGAGCGGGGTTGACCTGCAGTTCCTGATCCGCGAGCTTGCAAAGGACCTTGACCTCAATGTCCTTTTTGACACCAACTCGTTCCGTTCGCCGAAAAGGATCAAGATCGAACTTAAGAATGTAACGGCGGCGAAGGCACTCGACTATATTTTTCTTCAGGAAGGGCTGTTTTTTGAGAAGGTCGGACCCCGTACGATAATTGTTGCAGCCTCGACCCGGCGTCAGTTCTTTCAACAGCTCGTGCTGCGGACGTTTTATCTCGCCAACGCCGACCCGAAGGACGTAGCACAGATAATCCAAAAGGCGATTCCGGCGCAACCCGGAAGGACGCCGACGATCGTACTTACCGACGAGGACACGAACAGCATTACGATCCGCGATACCGCCGAAAATATCCGGTTGATGGAACAGTTGATCCGCTCGCTCGACAAGGACCGTGCGGAGGTCGTGATGGACGTGAAGATTTACGAAGTTTCCAAGAACGATCTGCTTCAGATCGGGAATCAATTCGGAAACCAAAACTCGCTGTCCAACCTCGGCGGCCTTGAGAGAGCGATTATTCAGAAAACTGCTTCGCCGATCTTTGACCTCGGGCTGGCAATTCCAACTTCTGCCTTGTCGGTGTTTCAACGAAAAGACAATACAAAATTGCTTGCGTCGACGCAGATCCACGCGTTTAACAACGAGGATTCCTCAGCCCGTATCGGTCAGCGCGTTCCGGTTCAGACGGCAAGCGTGTCTTCTTTTAACACGAACACGCCGGGGCAGACCTCAAACAACATATTTGGCACAGGATTTCCGGTGATCAATTATGAACAGATCGGCCTGACATTGAAATTTAAGCCGATTGTGTTTCCAAACCAGGATGTCCAGGTCTCGATGGAGATCGAATCAAAGGATATTGTCAATCGTAGTTCATTAACTCCGACATTTACCGAACGCACAATCAAGGGCACCGCAAGGGTACAGAACAATAAGACCCTGCTCCTGGCCAGCGTCGCGCAGGATTCTGAAAGCAAGGGCCGGGAAGGCCTTCCATTGCTCGGCTGGATCCCGATCCTGGGTCGCCTGTTTACAACTCCGACACGCGATATCAGTCAGGTCGACATCGTTATCGCCGTTACTCCGAGGGTTATCAGGGCACCTGCCGTTTTGCCGGAAGATGTCATTGAAAGACCGACCGGAAGTCTCGCCGTGCCGACCAGCGGCAGCCTTGACGCACTCCTGATACGGGAGGAAATCGAACGCCAGCAGGCGCTGGCCCGCAATCTGCCAACGGAAGTCGAGATTTTGCTGCCGGATCAAAAAGTACCGAAATACGTGAAATCAGACGGCCCGGATTCTAACGCAGCGGTTCCGCCGGTTGTGCCTGCGCCCGAAACGACCGCGGCGGTAACGCAGCCGACCGAAGTGCCACCCGCCTTGGCGCCTTCCGAACCGCACACGCAGCAGGCGGCAACGCCGGAGGACATTGCTTCGAAGATCAAGCCGATCGACTCGGGTTCACGAACTCTGGATTTGGCCCGTACTCTGAAGATCGGCGAGAACGCAGCCTCGGATATTAAAGTTCGCGAGACGGCTTTGACGTCTTCATCGGCACCGGAGGTAAATCCCGGCGAAATTGTTCCGGAGACGGTCGCCGTGCCCCTGGAAAAAGAGGCTGCTGCGGCAATCCTCCAGCTGATGCCAAAAATCCCTGCGATGAAAGCCGGTGACAGCTTCAAGCTCGCCGTGATCGTCAGGAGCGCAAAAGCGTTCAGATCCGCCGTACTTGGTTTCGACTATGATGAATCTGCGGTCGCGATCCGGTCGGTCAGCTTTGGAGATGTCTTTGGTCCGACGCTGGCAAACACTGATGCGAAGCCGTTTTTTAACCAAAACGGCAGGTTATTTGTTTCCATGTCATCGTCGACGGATGTTGCCGCCAACAGCTCCGGAGTCCTCGGGTTTGTTGAAATCGAAGCCTTGACCGATGGTGTCCCCGAGATCCGGTTTGATCCTGAAATGTTGAATCTTTTAACCGCGGACGGCGATAATTTTGTAATTAGCGTCCAATAGGGGTGACGACGTTGCGAATTCCAATTTTCCGGGATCGAATTGCCTCCTTTGGCCGGCAAATAAAGGCTGCTCGATGCCGTTTCAAAACCGGCAATCACCTGAGCAACGGCTTTACGCTTCTCGAACTGATCGCGACTCTAGCCGTTTTATCTATCCTCATTTTGGGCACGTTACCGCTGGTCCAAAACGCCGTTAAGCGCCAAAAAGAGATTCGGCTGAGACAGTCACTAAGGGATCTTCGCGACGCAATCGACGCGTTCAAGCGGGACTCCGTAGGGTCGTGTCCACTCGGTGCCGTGGTCTCGGGTAATCCTGCCGGGGGGCCAGCCGGTCAAAATATTCCGGCAGACCCGAGAAGCCGTGTGGTTATCGACGACTGTACTATTTTCGATACTGAGAACCTGGACCGGCTGCCGCCAAGTCTCGAAATCTTGGCAGAGGGTGTAAAGGTTCGGTCCAGGGGGCTGCCTCCGGAAGCGACGAGTCGGGGCGTTTTTACTGATAAGAACGCGACAGAATTGAATGAAACAAAAGAGGTCATCAAGAAATACCTTCGCCGTATCCCGGTGGATCCGCTGACCGGAGAGGCCGACTGGGAACTCCGGTCCTCTTATCAGGACGACGACGCAACGAGCTGGGACGAGGTGAATGTCTTTGATGTCAGGTCGAAATCGGAAGGAACCGCGCTTAACGGGGAAAAATACAGCGATTGGTAGCGGAATTGTCGACGGACGGGTTTGAGATGAGCGAAAGAACCAAAATAGCAGCGAAACGCCATTCAATGTACGGGTTCTCAATCCTGGAGTTGATGATCGCGATGTTCATATTGGTGATTCTGCTATCGGTCGCATTGCCGACATACCAGAGATCAGTTCAGCACGCGCGCGAGACGGTCCTCAAAGAAAATCTATTCCAGATGCGACGTGCGATCGATCAATACACCGCCGACAAAGGTAAGGCACCCGAAGCGGTCGACGACCTCAAAGAAGCCGGTTACCTGCGTGAGATCCCCGTGGACCCTGTGAATCTCGAAAAGCGGGAATGGCAGCCGGTGATCGGTGAGGACCCGAATTCGAACGAGGGTGAGCAGGGACTCGTAGATGTCAAAAGCCTGGCTGAGGGCTCTGACAGCGAAGGTGTCGCCTACAGCGACTATTAATTATGTTTGCAGGTTTAACAAAGCCCCGTTATCCAAAAGCGGCAATCGGCTTCGGTAATGGGACGGTCACCGCGGTTTCGCTTCGGCGTCGCGGGAATGGCCGTTTCAGTCTTCGCGGCGCGGCGACGACCGAAATACCGGCCGATGTCTTGAGACCTTCCTTTGACGAAAGAAATATCATTGATTACGGCGGCCTGACCGGCCAGTTGGAAACTCTTTTGGTTGAAGCCGGTCTGGCCGGTCGGAAAAGGTGGTCGGTATCGCTCCCTTCGGCCTCCGCACGTACAGCGATCATTACGTTGGGGGAAGTTCCCGCCACCAGAAGCGAACTCGATGAGGTACTCGACTGGAAAGCCGAAACGGCGTTTGGCGTGCCGGCCGATGAAATGAGAGTGTCT
>JAOTWT010000035.1 GCA_029862725.1 Acidobacteriota bacterium
GTTGCCGGTGTCGGTTGAATTCTCATAAATACTTTTAATTCAGGAGGAGCAGAATAATGACCAATGGATATATCATGAACTGGCCATTGCCCCGTAAATAGGGCTTTGTACAGAAATGCGCCTTTTGGCGTGATCTTAATTTTATTTATATAACGACAATACAAGAGTCACGCAATTTGGCGTGACTTTTGTTTTGTCTAAACGATCTGTTTAGGGCAATGCTATGCGTTGCATGTCGGGCAAAGCCCGACCAAACGTGTCGAAAATGTCAGTTTTCAGCAACGCTCCCCATTCGCACGACAGGCAAGCCTGGCTCTAAACCGTCTTTTTATTGCCCCAATCCTTTTCGCCTCGTTAGTCTCGCAATGTCGAGATCCGCAACTTCCTCAACAAAGACCCGATCAGTACCCATTGGATCGAAGAAAACAAAACGAAAAATATTATCTCCAAATTGTTCTGAAAAAGGATGCTGATATCTGTAAAGTTTTCGAACTCATTTGGGGGCCGCGTCAGAAAAAGTGCCGAGCACACTAGTGATATTGAATACGAGGGCGCATCAAGCAGGTAGAGCAATTGGCCGACGAACGGCTCACTCACCCAACCCCACTCGAATTCCCCGGATTTGAGCCTATGATTGTAAAAGAAAAAGTAACAGGCTAATCCCAAGTGGATCATTGCGAAAGTAAGCGAGACAACGTTGAACAATACTCTTTTTAGAATCAAAAAGACACGCATTTCAAAGTCCCGGACCAATCAGAGTATAGGTAACTTGTCCGAATTCGAGCATCTGGTGACTTCGCGTATTAGGCGGGTTCAAAAGTCCCAAGTCAGCGTTGAAGGCAGACTTGCCCTTGCGCCCTCTCAACCTTGCGTCCACGCTAAAAAACGCCTTGCGGCGCGTTTAATCTCAATTCGGTCTCGTTGATCGATGATCGGAGAATCTACTACCGGTATCTTTTCATTAAATTGCCCCGCGCTTTAGCTCGGGGATGGCCAACGCCACGTCTTATAAGGGGCTTAAGCCCCTAAAGACAAGGATG
Organism: Acidobacteriota bacterium; assembly: GCA_029862725.1. Taxonomy (GTDB): domain Bacteria; phylum Acidobacteriota; class Blastocatellia; order Pyrinomonadales; family Pyrinomonadaceae; genus Aridibacter. The sequence goes on from JAOTWT010000035.1 coordinate 1,041, forward strand.
TTGACCCGAACCTCCAGCTGAAGCTGGAGGCAATTTAAAGATCGATTCTCTCGAAACGGGTAAAAAAGTAGTTGAATTCATCCAAAGTGTCACCAGTCACGAAGTCGTCCTTCTAAAGAAAACTCACTTTCAACTATCCACTTTTCACTTCCCGTTCTCCTATCGTCCTACTCTCCTACACGCCTACACTCCTGCCCTCCTACTCTCCCGCTCTCGCGTCTTCACTTAATCTCGTCCCAGAAGATCTGCGTCTGAGATGTGTAATTGGCGTTGTTTTGCGCCTTCGCCCACGCATTCGCGGCGGCAATTACTTTTAGAGCTTCCGCTTTGTCGCCTTTCTTGTGAAGAATCTTTGCCTTTAAAAGGCCAAACCGCGGGTCTTCTTTTCGAATGTCCAGTGCCTCGTCGATCCAGCCTAAAGCCTTCTTCAGATCGCGATCGTTGTGAAGATAATATTCAGCCGCCCGAAATAGGTTAAAAGCCTTAGGATCGCCGGCCGCCTGCGCCGGAATAATCTCGGCGATCTGTTTATCGACCTGCGAATCTACATCGAACGCAATACCGAACTTGACGCTCGTGTTTTCCCAGCTCAACTCGATGTTGACCGCACTCGTTTCAATATCCGAAAAACCGATCGTGAAAGTCTCGACAAACCCGTCGGTTTTTGAGGGCTTCACCTTAAACCGGAACGCGTCATTCTCGGGTTTGTAATTTTCGGCGTTCAACGCCCGAAGCGTGATGTTGTTGTGAATGATGATTGTCCAGTCATCCGGCCCGGGAATAGTGTAAAAAGCGTAAGTGCCTGCCTTCAAGGCATTGCCGGCGATCTTTACATCCTCTGAAAAGGTCAGTTTTGTAGAGGCGTTGGCGCCCGTGCGCCAGACTTCCCCAAACGGCACCAGACCGCCAAATATCTTTCGGCCCTTTGCACTCGGCCGCGAATAGGTCAGCTTGACCTCCGTAAGGGCAACCTCCTGTTTGACCTCGCTTAAAGGGCTCAACGTCGGTACATTTATCGAAGTTTGATTCTGCGCAAACGAAACGCCGCAACATAATGCAACTACTAGTGTAAGTATCGTAATTTTCATTGTTTTCTTTTTGTCTATTCTACTATTGCTTTAAGGCGAATGATCCACGAACTATCTCAACAGTCATTCCTGAAAGCGGTTTCCAATCAGTCTTAATCCCCGCTGGCCCGACGCTATCACGCACTTTCGCTCTGGAGCTCTTTTGCGACCTTCTGGACCTCGTCCAATACCCGCAGTAGGTTTCCGCTCCAGATCTTTTCGATCTGCTCTTTTGTATAACCGCGGCGAACCAGTTCGATCGTCACGTTGAGCGTTTCCGAGGCATCCTTCCAGCCCTCGATCCCGCCGCCGCCGTCAAAGTCGGAACTGATCCCTACGTGATCGATCCCCATCTTCTTGACCATGTAATCGATGTGGTCGACAAAGTCTTTGACATTCACCGGCGGCGCCGTTTCCTTCAGTTTTTCATTGACCTCATCCTCGATCTTCTTGCGAAGCGCCGACACCTTCTCAAAATACTCTTCGAGCTCCTTTTCGGACAATTTTTCGCGGGCCTCGTCACGGGACTCGTAAACCGTCAGTCCTTCCTTTTTGGCATGTCCCTTAAAGATCTCCTGAGCCGCGTCTTGTCTTTTCTTGGCTTTTTCGACATTTAGATAGCTGTTGAGGGCAACAGTCTGAACAACACCGCCGTTATTCTTGACCATCTCAAGCTGTTCGTCGCTCAGATTCCGGCTGTGATCGGCCAATGCCCTGGCCGAAGAATGAGAGGCGATGACGGGCGCTTTGGAAAGCTCGATCATCTGTTTGATCGCCGATTTCGAGGGATGCGAAATATCGACCATGATGCCCCATTTGTTCATCTCCGCGACGGCTTTTTTCCCAAGCTCGCTGAGGCCGTTGTGAATTGGTTTGTCCGGTTTTTCCGGTTTTTCTTCGGTATTCGAATCGGCCAACTGGCTGTGGCCGTTGTGTGCGAGGGACATATAGCGTGCACCGCGGTCGGCGAACTTTTTTATGTTGCTCAAATCGGTCCCGATCGGATACGCGTTTTCGACACCGATCATCGCGACGAGTTTACCGGATTTGTGAATCCGCCGGACGTCGTCGGATGTCTTTGCGAGTTCGATCTGTTCGGGAGCGTACTTGGTGACCAAACGGTCGATCGCATCGAATTTGTCGATCGCGTTCTCATAGGCCTTCTTATAGCCTTCCTCGTTTAGCTCGCCCTGCCCCGTGTAGACGATAAACCAGGCGACATCCAGTCCGCCCTTTTTCATTTTCGGAAGGGTTACCTGGCTGTCGAGATCTTTTGTGTAATTCTGATCGTCGGTAAAATTCTCGGTATCGATATCGTCATGCGTATCGAGTGTGATTACCTCTTCATGAATCTGCTTTGCGGTCGCGAGGATTTCCTCTTCGCTCATCTTGGGCTTCTCATCTGTTTTGGGCTGGTCGCATGCGACGATAAACAAGACTGTTATGACGAGAAGTGCCGACAGGATTCGTTTCATATATTTCTCCGCTGTGGTTCTTTATTTGAACTAGTCTAGTTTGTGCCGGCAAAACGGGCAAGAGCCGTGGAGCGCTGAGGCGTGTGGTTCGCGCTCAGTTGTGTGTCGCCTTCGCCTTAAACGGTAATTGATCCCTGACAATTGATAAATGATCTGCTACCGCTTCCGGCGCAGCATCAAAACAATCAGACCGGCGGCCAATCCTCCCAATGTCAGAAGCGCGGCGAGTAGGAAAGTTGTAGACTTCAGGAACCCGCCGCCCGAGTCATCCGCAAATTCCGCCTCGATATCGGCTTCGCGGTTCGCGAGCGCGAGGGCCGAGTACTTTCTCGTGTCCTTGAGAACGGTTTCGAGCCTGCTCTCGGCCTGGTTCTCGACGATGCCTCGAGCGATTTTTCCAAGCGTCGTCGTAAAGGCACCCGCCCTCGAACGGTTGAGAAACAATAAATAACTTTCGTCCCGCCCGTCTTCACCCTTGAAGCTAACGATCGATGTTTCGGCGAGGGACGAATCGAAATAGTGATTCGCGTAGATCTGTTTTGAAATCACAAAAGAAGCCGGGACCCGGCCCTCTTTCTCATGGTAGGTAATGTTTTGTGTAAAAATCACAACATTTTTGAGACCGATCTTGATCTTCGACCAATTGACCGTGTTCTCGATGCCCGGAGGCGCGTTATCGGGGAATTCGTCGAGGTATCTCATCAAACGCGGCGAGAATTCCGGCACCAAAATGACATCCTTGTGAAGGGCCGAGTATTCCGCAAAAAGGTTCACAGATTCGGGTTTGTCGTCGTAGTTAAATAGGGCCTCGTCGCCTTTTTCGGAATAATCGATCACGTATTCAAGAAGTATTTCCCGGACGAGTTTATCGACGCGCGCCCGGTAGTCGTCGGCATTCCAGTCGATTTCGTCCTGAAAACGCTTGATCACTTCGGCCGGAAAATTCCATTTGCAGCTCCCCACCCGGCAATTCTTAAGGTCATCGAGTTCCCTTTCCTCGATCGTCAGTCCTTTCAAATCCGAAATTGCGGGGGGATCGCCAAAAATCCCGTGCTCCTTCGAAGTCTTTCTTTCCTGTCGTTCGATGGTTCGGTGAAATGCGCGCAAAACGATTTCGTTAGAAGCCGGGACTTTTACGAGGCCGACGACGGCCACTTCGCGCTTGACGTTGGATTTCAGCGTCTTGATGACAATCTTGCGCTTCTCTACATTCGCAAAATCCTCCGGTTCGAAACCGGCGTTCTCGGCGAGCAGCACTTTTAGCCGCTCATAAGACGCTGTCTGGGCGCCCGCCGGTAATGCAGAGAGCCCAAAAATGAGAATCAAACACAATACTAAACTGAGCGCGTGTGCCTTCATACCTTTTTCCTTAGGAATAATAATAACCCAGCGCCCTATACCCAGGTCAAAATATTGTGACAGAACTGGCGCAAGAATCAGTTTCTGCCGCGCTCTCACAACCAAACGTATTTGGTGACAGGTTGCGGAACCGGCCGCGAATTGAGCGGATTTTTGCGCTATTGCCGCGCTGAAAACCCTGTCGGCCAAATCTATATCACGTTTTCTGATAATTGTTATAAGTATTTCGAATGCCTAGGCAACCTCCGGTCTTTAAACACAATCGAATTCCCCAAGTCGAACGATTAGACGACTTGCTTTGAACTGTTTGGCATCGTAATTCGCCTTCATTCCGCATTTCAGGCAAGAACCGCGGTTGAAATGCCGATCATACCCGATAAAGGAGAAAAAATGACCCTTGCACTAATCCTGATAAGTCTTTTTTGGCCAGTAAACACGCCCGCCGATTCCTGGGAGTGTTCGAACAACATCGAGATCACATGCGGCGCGGAAGGCTGCGTAGCCGCCGACCCGGGCGCGTTCACCCCGATGAGGGTAAGCTTCGACAGTCTCGGCGGGATGAGGGTTTGTGCCTACAGCGGCTGCTGGGAAGGCGCCGGAAAGATATTTGAGAATGCAGATTTCCTCGTGCTAACAGGTTCCCGTCTGAACTTCTCGGCAAAAGAACCGGCATCCTCAAACCAAGATGTCATGATCGCGCTGGATAAAAAGGACAATGTCGCGATGCTCAAAGCGGGCGGATTCTCACATCCGATTGTCTGCAAAAGGAATTGATCAAACGAAGCATGCCGGGCTCGATATTACGGTTGCGGCGAGACAATCTACGGAAACTGCGCCGTAGCGGTTCGCGGTGCGTCCGCAGGGTATGATAATTTTGGAGTCGGTACGAAGCGAGTTTCGAATCCCGCCCTCCTGTGTTGGTTCGACAGCTCGTTGGTTTAAGTGAAATCCAGCGTCTATTCGATGTTTTTCTTGTAAGAATGAGATTTGCACCGAACCTTGAGACGATGGACGCCCCGGCGATAGATATTCAGGAAATTGCCAAACAACATGATCTGGAAGTTCAGCGCGGCGAACGTTTCGAGTTCGGCGCCAACTGGCGGCGTTTTCTGGAACACCTCAACGAAGAGCGAATCCGAAAGGCCGAAGATTCCTTGTGCGCGATGCTTGAGACGAGGAGTCTTGAGGGAAAAACTTTCCTCGACATCGGTTCCGGAAGCGGCCTGTTTTCACTTGCCGCGCGAAGACTCGGAGCGAGGGTCCACTCCTTTGATTTCGACACGAATTCCTACGGCTGCACCAGGGAACTTCGACGCAGGTTTTACGAAAATGACGAATCGTGGGTGGTCGAACAGGGATCGGCATTGGACCGTGAATACATCGAATCGCTCGGCAAGTTTGATTATGTTTACTCGTGGGGCGTTTTGCATCACACGGGGAACATGATGGAAGCACTCGACAATGCGTCCGTCGCCGTCGCCGACAAAGGGATCCTCTTTATCGCGATCTATAATGACACCGGAAGCCAGTCGGAACGTTGGAAATGGATCAAAAAGACCTATTGCCGCCTCCCCGGAATCTTGAAAACACCCTTCGCGATCCTTTCGATACTACCGGACGAGGGAAAACGATTCGCTTCTTTTCTATTCAAATTAAAGCCCTTAGGGTACTTCAGGTATTGGAAAAACTACACAAACTCCCGCGGAATGAACCGCTGGCACGATATCATCGACTGGGTCGGCGGATACCCCTACGAAGCCGCGACGCCGGACCAGATCTTCGATTTCTACAAGGAGCGGGGTTTCCAGCTTACAAAATTGAAATGCGGCGGGGTCGGTCTCGGGTGCAACGAATTTGTGTTCAAAAAGAGTTGCGAGAGCGAAAGAGCCTAGCGAGCCCATGGAATTGATTGAGTCGATGAGCAAACCGTTCAAACCCGCGTGGCAAAAGGCGAGGGACCGCAGGAAGTTGGTCCGGATCGCCGCGTTTGCGGCGGTGTTGGTCGTCACTGGGTTGGCGGCAGGCTATCTATTGATCTACGGACTCAATTTGCCAAACTGGTTTAGCACCGCCGGCGACAGGCATCTCGCGTCTCCCTCAAAGACCGGGAAAACGATCAATGTGAAACGTGGCGAGAGTTTCCAGAAAGCCCTCGATATGGCTCTGCCTGGCGACACGATCCGGCTTGAAGCAGGTGCGACATTCAGCGGGGCGTTCGAATTGCCTTTCAAGGAAGGCAATCAGTTCATAACGATACGCTCCGCCGCGGACGATTCGAGACTTCCGCCGCCGGGTAAACGACTGGAGCCAAATAAATACGCTTTGAGCCTCGCAAAGCTGGAATCGAATGAAAAGGGCAGCCCCGTTATCGCCACTCAAAGGGGCGCACATCATTACCGTTTTTTCGGAATCGAGTTTTTGCCGACGATCGAGGGCTACTTCAACATCGTGCGGATCGGAAATGCGAGTGAGACCGGGATCGAGGACCTGCCGCACCATATCGAGTTTGACCGTGTTTATATACACGGCAGCGAGCGATTCGGGCAAAGGCGCGGGATCGCCGCCAACGGCCGCCACATAAGAATCGTTAACAGCCATATTTCAAACATCAAGAGAAAAGGTGAGGAAACCCAGGCAATTGCCGCCTGGGCAACCGATGGCCCGATCGTGATTGAAAACAACTACCTCGAGGCGGCCGGAATGTCGATACTCTTTGGAGGCGCGGATTCGCCCCTGCGTCTGACGCCGACGAACTGCGTTGTCCGTAATAACCGGATCAACAAGCGCCCCGAATGGAAGGGTCAGGGCTGGGTCGTCAAAAACTTTTTCGAAATCAAAAACGGGAAGAACATCAAAGTGCAGAACAACCTGATGACCAACAACTGGCTGATGGCGCAAGACGGCACCGCGGTTCTGTTTACCGTTCGCGAAGACAGCGGTGAGGGTGCATTTATCGAAAACATAGAGTTTTCGAACAACATCGTCCGAGGTTCGGGCAGCGCAGTGAATATTCTGGGTTCGGAGGGAAAGGGCGGCCGGAATCTCGTTATTCGAAACAACATTTTCGATGACATCAACAGTGAAAAATGGGGCGGCGACGGTTTTTTTCTAAAGGGCACCGATTGGGACGGCCTGGTCATCGAAAACAACACGATCATCCAGACCGGAAACATCACGAGTGCTTACGGGAAGCCGATCAGCGGTCTTATTTTCAGAAACAACATCGTCTTTAACAACGACTACGGTTTCTTCGGTGACGATTTTGGGGCCGGTCAGCGTGCGGTTGGCAGATATTTTCCCGGCGCGCAGATAGAAAATAACGTCATCATCGGCGGCGCTGCGTCGGATTACGGGAGGAGCAATTTCTATCCTGCCTCGTTTGCTAAATTGAGGCTCTCCGGAGCGGGCTATGCGCTTCCGCCGGGAAGTCCATACCTGAGAAGAGGATTCGGCGGCGGACAGGTTGGAGCCAACCTCGACCCCGGGACGGTCGGCGGCAACTAGATCGATCCGCCCTTACCAAAGACTGTTGCAAAGGGACGTCTGAGAGCGTTTCGAAGCAGGCCCTTCTGATCCTCATGTACGAGCCCCAGCCGGTTTACGATTAAGAGATAGACCGGGGCGTAAATCGCCAGACATATTCCCAGGTAGAAGCTTCCGCCAATCAAACCGATAAACTTTTCGAGTCCCAGAGGCTGCAGCGCCGTATCGGCAAGGTTGTTGCAAAACCCGAGCAGGGTCTCATTTGTAAACCAGTAAAAGAAAGCCAGGACGACCCCCGCGACTCCCGCCGCGATCACGGTCAGGCCGATATCCTTCAAAAGATACAATTGGTTCGTTTTTAGCTCGAGGATCTTCGCGACCTTGACGAACGTGACCGCCCTGTCCACGGCGATGCTCACCACAACGATCCAGATCATTCCCGTCAGATCGAAATACTGGATCCCAAACCAAAGCGCGGCGATCACCAGGGCGAGCAACACTATCCGGAACTTCAGAAGGAATCGGCCGACCTCGCCGTACGCTCTCGCGATCGGGTCAAGCATCACTATATAGATCGGTATGAGGAACAGATTGACGCGAAAGATCGGTATGCTGGCGGCGTATTCTTTTGTAAAGAGCGTCGTAATGAAGACGCTTGAGACAATCATCAGAAAAACGAAGATCGGCATGTATGCGAGCGCAAGTTTGTTCATCGCGCTGATCGTCGTATCGATGATCGCCTGTGTCCGGCCCTCGCTTTGAAACTCGCTCATCTTCGGGATCATCACGGAACTGACCGATTCAAACAGCATCGTGATCAGGGGAAACTCGAAGCAGCCATAGGCGTAGATCGCGAATCCGACCTCTCCAAAACGATATCCGACAAAGTAGTTGTGAATATCGGTCTGCATGATCCACAAAATACCGGCAAAGCCGAATGGCAACGCGTACACCGCCTGTTTTTTCAAAAACCCGGGATCGAAACTTCTCCAGAAGCCCCGGAAACGCGAGTTCAGATATGCGAGCAGAACGATGATCTGGAGTCCCGCCTGGACCATCGCCGCGTAGATGATCGATTCGACCGATGCAAATACAAATACGGCGCAGGTCATCAGAAGGGTTTTGGTAAACTGCGAGAGGATGATAAAGACGGTTGCGACCTTTGGTTCCTGGTTCGCGACGGCGACTATCTCGAGAAAAATACCAAAGATCCAAAGCCAGATGACGATGCCCGCGAGCGGTGCGAGGCGAGTGATTTCCTCACTGTTCAGCAGGCCGCCGATCAGTTCCGGGAAAAAGAAAAAAACCGCGAAAGCAATTCCGCCGGCCACGAAATTAAAAAGCAGAATGTTGAGGATAGTCCGCGAACGGTCTTCCTTCGAACGGGAAAGAAAATAGAAGACGCTGAGGCTAAAACCAAGAGGGAGTATGCCGACGGCGTTGACGATGATCTGGAAGATAAGCCGGTAGCTCCCGACCTCTTCTTTAGACAAGAATCTGACCACGAGCAGCGGGAGCAAAAAGGCGAAAAAATAGCCGACAAATTTTGCGAACAAAAGCCAGGTGCTTTGGTTGGTCAGGGAAGGCGTCTTTTTGATTACGTCGCTCAAGGTATTATCGTAGGTGACGGCCGCTTTTAAGATACAGTCTTTTGTTCCGCGACGACATCGTGCGGAACCGGTTTGTCGAGGACTTCGCGACACCAAAGTTCGAGGATCAAAGGCGCCCAGATCTTTAGTGCCTCGAGATTCCCATTCTCAAATCCGGATTTCATCTCGTCCATCACGCCGGCATCCAACAATCCCCTTTCATTTACGCTTTTTGAGGAAAGCGTGTCGAGATAGACTTCCCGCAAACCGCCTCTCAACCAGGATTCAAATGGCATTCCGAATCCACGTTTCGGCTTTTTGTCAAAATCCTTTGGCAGCATCTTCTTGCCGATATCGAGCAAAATTCTTTTTGCCCCTGTATCGCGGTATGAAAGCTCGCCCCCGAAATCGAGATCCCCTTCGGTCTTGATTTTTGACTCGTCCGGCAGTGACAATGCAGCATCGGCGACCAAAGGGTCGAGAAAAGGGACCCGAAGTTCCAGCGAATGAAACATCGAAACCGCGTCGCTGTCGCGAAGGAGCTGGTTGTTGTTATATCCGCGCAATGAAAGAGCGGAGACCCTTTCGATCGTCGAGCCGTGCGGGATCTCGTCGATTTCGCGCAAATCGAAGTACATCGATTTGCCGGCCTTCGCCTCGCGCCGCAATGGCGTCGCGATCAGACTCGCTGCGTCACTTGCATTCAAAAGCTGCCAGCTGTTCGCCCCGTAACGATCCAGAAATCCCCCGATATTCCTCAGCCTAAAGACCGCTTGGCCGAGCGCGCCTGGGATAAAGCGGTCGAAGAAGCGGTTTCGGAAGAATGAGGATGAAGATTCGCGTATTCGCGACGAGAAAGGGGATTCCGAATGCCGCTCGATGTCCTTTTGCATGAATATGAACCACGGATACCCGGCAAAGAGTTCGTCGCCGCCGTTGCCGGAAATCGCGACAGTGACTCCTTTTCTCGCCGCCATCGAAACAAAATACGTGTTTATTCCGTCCGACGACGGCTGGTCGAGCCCGAACGCAAATCTTTCGATATGATCCCTGACATCGTGTTCGGTGATTTTCACACGCGTGTGATCGGTTCCAAGGAACTCCGCCGTGATCGCGGCCTCCTCGCTTTCGTCGATGTCTGAACCCTTCCCGTCAAACCCGACCGAGAATGTCTTGATTCTCTCGCTCGAAGCCTCCGACATCATCGCGACCATCAGGGACGAATCGATCCCTCCACTCAGAAAGGCGCCGATCGGAACATCGCTGACCATCTGCAGTTTTACGGTTTCTTCGAGTATTGCTTCGATCTCGGCGACCTGCTCCTCATAGGGTGCATCGCGAAGTCCGGGGTGACGGTCGGTATCGAGCGACCAGTAACGTTCCGTTTTCGTCTTACCGTCTTCGACGATCATGCGGTGCGCCGGCATCAGCATTTTCACGCCCTTGATAATCGTCCTTGGCTGGCAAACCGATCCAAATGTCAAAAAGAGTCTCAACCCTTCCGGATCGATCGCAGGCTCGACAAGCCCGCTCGCCAGCAGCGTTTTTATCTCGGAAGCGAATACAAGCTTGTTTCCCGAATCTGCATAAAGCAGGGGTTTTATGCCAAACTGGTCCCGCGCCAGAAGCAGCCTTTCCCTTCCGAAGCCGCGACGCTTGTCGTAAATCGCGAGGGCGAACATACCGCGCATGCGTTTTAAGAAATCGTCCCCGTATTCGAGATACATCTTCAAGATGACCTCGGTGTCGGATTTAGACTTAAAACTGTGGCCCTTCGATTCGAGGATCGAACGCTCGGATCTGAAGTTATAGGTTTCGCCGTTATAGATGATCGAAACGCCCTCATCGGGGGTCGTCATCGGCTGGTGTCCGGCGTGTGTCGTGTCGAGGATTGCGAGCCGGGTCATTCCCAGCGAAATCTTCGAATCGAAATATGTCCCGTTATCATCAGGCCCGCGATGATACATCGCCGCGACCATACGGTCGACGGCGGGTTTGTCAGACTTACCCCAGATTCCGCAGATTCCACACATAGAAAATTCATCCAACCCTTGAACGCGTGCCGCTCATTGAGGTAGGCGATCAACCGGTCTTTTCTTCACCAAGCGCGATAAAGGAATACTCGCCCGACCGGAGTTTTCTGAAAAGGAAGAGTGCCAGCGCCGGCGATAGTTTTAAAAGAAGCCGCAGGAAAGAGAGTTTGGGGCTCCGGTAATACTCGTTGGCCTTTTCGAAGTGATCGCCGGCATCTCGATATTCACCGCGGACAAGGCTTGTCTTCCCTTTTTCAAGTTCCACCTCGGCCTCGCTAAACGCGACCTGTTTCGCCCAAACCGCGTGTTCGCCTTCGGAAAAATCATACTTATCGCGAAGCCTTTTGAGTATCTGGGTGTTGCGTTCGGCCCTTTGAACGTTCGAACCCGACAGGCTGTCGGTGCTGACCCTGTACCTGATCAGGACCTCGCGCTGGTATCCGATCCTGGCGCCGCTCTTTGCGACCCGGAACCAGAGATCAAAATCCTGGGCGCGTTTCGCCTCGGTGTCAAAAAGGTTCGTCTTGTCCAGGATCTCTTTTTTTACAAGTGTCCCGGAGGTAATCACGTTGCAGGTACCCGAGAGCAGGCTCTCCGTTGTGACTTCGCCACTGGAGGGCGTCGTCTCCATAAAGGTCTTGCCCTTGAAAAAATTATCGCCAAAGAGCTCGGCGTCGCAGTAGACCATGTCAAGCCCGTTTCTGTCGAGGAAGGCGACCTGTTCTTCAAGGTACTTCGGCAGCCAGAGATCGTCACCGTCCAGAAAGGCGATCAATTCCCCGCGGGAAAGACAGATTGCCGCATTTCGCGCTTCGGACGCGCCGAGATTTTCTTGTCTTCCGTAGACTATCCGTCCGAAATAGCCTTCCAGAACCGACTCGAGGTCGCGTGTGTCGCCTGAGCCGTCGTTTACAACGATGATTTCAAAATCCTCAAGGCTCTGCGCGAAAATGGAATCGAGCGTTGCCGCCACAGAAGCCGAGACGTCATACGCCGGTATTACTACGCTGACCCTCGGAGCATCGCGGGGTACATCTCTTCCGACGCGCGTTTCCAGCAGGCGCGCCAGGACCGATCTGCATTCGGATAATTTCTCTTCCATTCAGGGGGCGTCCTTTTTCCAGCCAAGCAGGTCTTCACGCAGCGAAAAGGTCTTGATGTCCT